>JARRQQ010000355.1:0-5067 GCA_037381725.1 Sedimentisphaerales bacterium | reverse complement strand
GAAGGTTTCGACGTCGGCCTGGAAATGTCGGGAAATCCCGATGCTTTCAGAGGCATGCTTGCCAACGTGTGTCACGGAGGCAAGATCGCGCTGTTAGGCATCATGCCGCAGACGGCCATCGACTGGGACTACGTTGTCTTCAATGGCCTGACGATTAAGGGGATTTACGGCCGGGAGATGTTCGAGACCTGGTACAAGGCCACGATGATGATTCAGGGTGGAGTGGATTTAACGCCACTGATCACCCACCGTTTCCATTACAGCGATCACGCCGAGGCTTTCGACGTGATGCGCTCGGGCAAGTCAGGGAAGGTTATCCTCAATTGGACGGAAGAATAGAACACCGGCGCGAGCCATGATTGCGAGGACAGGGATATGTTTGGACGGATGAAATCTCACATCGTCGAAGAGCTCAGGCAGATTGAAGAAAGCGGGCTCTACAAGGGCGAAAGGATCATCACCAGCCCGCAAGATGCGCGAATCGCAGTGCAGGGCGACCGAAAAGTGCTGAATATGTGCGCCAACAACTATCTGGGCCTAGCCAACCATCCTGATGTTGTCCAAGCCGCGCGGGACAGCTACGCCCGATGGGGCTACGGCCTGTCCTCGGTTCGCTTCATCTGCGGCACGCAAGAGATACATAAGCAACTGGAGAGGAAGATCAGCGAGTTCCTTGGGACCGAGAATACGATCTTGTATTCGTGTTGCTTCGATGCGAACACGGGACTCTTCGAGACATTGCTGACCGCCGAAGACGCTATCATCAGCGATGAGCTCAACCACGCGAGCATCATTGACGGCATTCGCCTCTGCAAAGCTCAGCGTCTTCGATTCAAGAACTGCGACATGGGCGACCTGGAGGCTAAATTGCAGGAGGCGCAATCGGCCCGCTTTCGCATGATCGCCACCGACGGCGTGTTTTCCATGGATGGGACCATCGCACGGCTGAACCAAATCTGTGAGCTGTCCGAGAAGTACGATGCCCTGGTGATGGTAGACGACTCGCACGCGACTGGCGTGCTGGGAAAACGCGGACGCGGGACGCACGAGCATCGCGACGTCATGGGGCGCGTCGATATTCTCACGGGCACGCTCGGCAAGGCCCTCGGCGGCGCCAGCGGAGGCTACACCAGCGGAAGAAAGGAAATCATCGACTTTCTCCGCCAGAGGTCGCGCCCGTATCTGTTTTCAAATACGCTCGCCCCGGCTATCGCCGCCACGTCGCTCAAGGTCCTGGATATGCTGCTCGAATCCACGGAGCTACGTGACAAGCTCGCGGACAACACCGCCTATTTCAGGCAGAAGATAGCCGGGCTTGGCCTGGAGGTAATCCAGGGCGAGCACCCCATCGTGCCCATCATGCTCGGAGACGCCGTGCTCGCTCAGACAATGGCCGCCAGGCTCCTGGAAAAGGGCATCTACGTGATAGGCTTTTCATATCCCGTGGTTCCCAAGGGGGCGGCGCGTATCCGTACGCAAATCTCCGCCGCCCTCGGCAAAGACGACCTCGACTTCGCCATCGAGAAGATCGCCGAGGTCAAAAGCGAGCTTGGAATTTCGTGAAGGTCTTGCCAAATTGTTCAAGACACGGTATAATATCACTGTAAACTGTGTCTTTTTGAGAGGAAGGAAACAAATGAGAAGGCAAGGATTTACACTCATCGAGCTGCTCGTCGTGATCGCGATCATCGCCATTCTGATGGGCATTCTCATGCCTGCGTTGCGTGCCGTCAAGGAGGAAGGACGCAGCATTAGCTGCCGGAGCAACGTCAGGACGCTGGTGCTCGCCTATCTGATGTACAAAGACGAGAATGACGGCAAGCTGTGCAACGCCAATACGCCGACGGGAAGCGATCCCAGTCGTTTGGGCTGCTGGGTTATCATGCCGCCAAACGCGGGAGATTCCCCCATCGAACAGAAGAAGGAGTACATAAAGAAAGGTGTGCTGTGGCCCTATGTGAAGGACATAGACGCGTATCGCTGTCCTTCCGACAAGCGCAATAAGAGTGCCGGCCACAAGTACGCTTATCGCACGTTCTCGATCACCGGCGGTCTCAACGGTGGGAGCGGCTGGGAGGTCGTGCCGTGCATGAACTATACCGAGATAAAGGCGCCCGCCACAAAGTTCATATTCACAACCGAATGCGACCCGAGAGGCTACAACATGAACTCATGGGTCATTCAGCCAAAATCGAGGCGGTGGGTGGACCCGTTTGCCACGTGGCACAAGAGGAACAGCAACACCCTGGGGTGGGCGGACGGCCACGTGGACAAGCACATGTGGATCGGCAAGGGCCTGATCGAATGGAATGAGCAGGCGTTGTACGACCCATGGGATTTCTCGTTCTACAGGACGCCCGAGGCGGGCGACGAAACGGAGGATTTCGATTTCGCTCTGAAAGCATACGCGTACCGCTCCCTTGAGTAGGGACGGCCTGCGAATCCCCTTTCGTGAGGCGGGTGTTTCTGAGAAGTCTACCTGCAAGAGCAAGACTCTGACAGCCTCTGATATTTGCTGCCCGGCGTTGGATGATGGACTTGAAACGGCGAGACAAAAAAGACGTTCGCGCAGATCATTAGACGGATTTGATCGAACACGACGGGGCTTCAGCGCATCTGCTCTGTCGGAATTACAGGGGGGTACGCCCTCCAGCTCAGTTGATCAGCATCGTCGTTTTGTTGTGTTAGTTACTGGAAAGGAAAGATCCATATGAAGACCAAGGCTTTCACTCTCATCGAACTGCTGGTGGTTATCGCGATTATCGCCATCTTGCTGGGTATTCTCCTGCCATCTCTGAATTTGGCGAAAGACCAGGCCAGGCGAATGCAATGCGTAAGCAACGTGAAGAACCTGACCCTTGCCTGGTTGCTGTACAAAGACGACAACGACGACAAGCTTGTCGGGGGCCTTCCTCAACGCGGCGCCGTGGACGCGTGGATGCTTGGGCCGCAGGGTAATGATCCCGATAATATCGAGCGAGCGAAGGAGGGTATCAGGCGTGGCAAGCTCTTTCCGTACTGCAAGGATGTCAGTCTGTATGAGTGCCCGTCCGACGAAAGAAGAAAGCGGGAAGGCCAGTATGCCTTCGGCAGCTTCTCCGTCTCGGGAGCCTTGAACGGTGAGGAGAAAGAGTGGAGTAACAGGCACCTCGTGTTGTACAGCGAAATAAAGCATCCCGCTGACACCTTCGTCTTCGTAGAGGAAATCGATCCGAGGGGGTGGAATATGGGCTCCTGGGTCGTGAGCAAGGATTTTGCCAACAGCTGGATTGACCCGCTGGCCATCTGGCATAGCAAGAATCGAGGCACGTTGGGCTGGGCGGACGGAAGCGCCAACATGCACATGTGGGTCAATCCGAGCACGATCGACATTGCCAAACGGGCAGCGTGGGGTGACACGAGCGTGTTCAATTTTTCACCTCCGACTGACGAACGGGACGACCTGCGATTCATGCAGAAACGCTACCCGGTACTTCCTTCCCCGCGGAGGAACTAGCTGCAAGCTGCAAAACCACGCTTGAGGTGAGAAGCCGAGAGCGCATCCAAAGGATCGCCAGGATGTTTGACGTTTTTGAGCAACCGTGGACGCTTGTCGGAGCGGCGATTCTTGTCCTTTTCGGCGTGCTGACATTCCGCAGCATCTTCCCGGAGAAGCAACGACGGTGGCAATGGCTGCTACCCGTGCTCGTCGTTGGGCTCGCCTTCGGCCTGGACGGGATCGTTCAGACCGACCTGGAGAAGATCGACGCCGTTCTCGACAAAGGTGTGACAGCGGTCAAGGAACAAGACGCCCTCGCCATCGGCAGCATTCTTTCCGATCAGTACAGCGATTCATTTCACGCTACCAAACAAGGCCTGATCAACCATTTCAAGAGGGTCTTGTCGGAACCCATGATCGCCGGTCACAAAGAGCGCGGGCGACTGGTCGACATCAAAGGGTCAAAGGCCACGGTGGTTCTGTTCACCACGATCACCTTCAAGAAGAACAGCCGGATTGCTCAGAATTATGTGTCCTTCCTGATGACCAAAACCAAGCTCACGCTCCAGAGGCAGCCAGATGGACGATGGCTTATCGGGCGGGCGGAGGTGCTCGAGCTCAACAAGCAGCCCGTCAACTGGAGCCACATCTAATTTGCGATCTGCGATTGCCGATTGCCGGTTGTGGCTGTCGCCGAGGCGGGTGAGATACGTACAAATTGCAGGTCTTGAACCGGAAATCCGGAAAGTCCATGCCCTAATTGACCGATAGGAGGAGGGTGTTGGATTTTCGGTTTACGATGGACGAATTACGACTATCTGATGCGGCAGGCGTCGAGGCACAAGCCCGCCACAAAGGGTAGATCACGGATCGGCTTCGGAGCGAATTGATGATGATCTCTGTCAGGTGGAAGAAAACAAGGCTGTCTCTGAAACCCACACTGTTCACGCTCTGCTGGTATCCGAGCAGCCGAAGCTGCGTGGACCCGGCCAAGCGGAAGGTCAGCCCGCAGCAAATGCCGCCGCTGATGGTCCGTAAAGCCGAATGGCGTAGGTAAGATCCCTCTCTTTTCCTTCTCAATCTCACAAGCCAACACCGTTCGAGGAGAATCAGCAATAAAACAAACGGGGCCTATACCGGTTTGATCGGCATAGACCCCGAATGGACATCAGTTTGCGACCACACTCGTACAGCGTCGCAACAAAAACTGTGAGAATGTCATTGCGAGCGGAGCGAGGCAATCTCAAGAGCTTGCGCGATGCCACGGTCGAGATTGCTTCGTCGCTGCGCTCCGCGCAATGACGTTTTCCTTATTTTAGCTTTGACGCAATAATAGGCTTCTATTGACTGGATCGGTACAGCCGGATGTCGTCAATATACATCGTTCCTGTACCTCCGGCGCCTGTTGTGCCTGCCTTAGCGCCGAGGCCGATTGCGAGCCTGTCCACGTTGGCCAAGTCAACGTGGACACGCTCGCAATCGGCCTCGGCGCTAAGGCAGGCACAACAGGCGCCGGAGGTACAGGAACGATGTATATTGACGACATCCGGCTGTACCGATCCAGTCAATAGAAGCCTAATTATTGCGTC
>JARRQQ010000354.1:0-5085 GCA_037381725.1 Sedimentisphaerales bacterium | reverse complement strand
GTCCCGGGCGTTCAGATCGGGGCCTTTGGAGATGAGAAACTCCGCAATCGCTTGCTGCTTTTTCGATATCGCGGTGTGCAGAGGCGTCCCGCCCAGCATGTTGGTGACATTGATATCGGTCCCTTTCGCTATGAGCGATTTGACCTTATCAATATCGCCGTCGACGATGGCTTGGTGCAAGGTTCGGGCCTCATTCTGGGCGAAGGTCGAATGGGCGTTCCAGAAAACGACGGCTAAGAACACGACCACTGGCATAGCTACGCGTTTCACGGTATGTCCTCCCACAAACAAATCAATAATTCACTTGCGGTTCCCACTGGCTGCTCAAAGAACACAGATTATCACATATTCATTCAATTATACATGGAAATCTACGGGTAATCACGCGAAAAGTGCTGAAAACCACGTTTTTCGCGCGTTCGCTGCGCTATACATCCTCGCCGCACGCCAAACCGAGCCGCTCCATCATGCCGTCGAATTCGTCGAGCGAGTAGAACTCGATCACGATCCGGCCGCGCTGGCCGTTCTTGCGAGTATCAATATTGACCTTCGTGCCAAGCTGGCTTGCCAGCCTCTTTTCAAGGTCCAGGATGTGAGGCGCCTTCGACCGGGGCGCAGAGGGCGTCTGTCCTGTGCCAGCGAGGTAGCGGCGTACCAGCCTCTCGACTTCCCGCACACTCAGCCGCCCTGCCATCGCCCGATTGGCGAGCTTTCGCCGAAGCTCATCCGTCGGCAAAGCCAGAATGGCCCGCGCGTGGCCCATGCTGAGCTGGCTCTCTGCCAGCATTTGCTTGATCTCCTGGGGTAAGTCCAGTAACCGCAAGTAGTTAGCGATTACGGACCGCGCTTCTCCGAGCCTTTCGGCCGCCTCCGCCTGGGTCAGGGAAAAGGTGCTCAGATAGTCACGATAGGCTTTGGCGCGTTCGATAGGATTAAGATCGACGCGGTGAATATTCTCCACCAAGGCCCACTCGTGCATCTGCTCGTCGCTGGCCTGACGCACGAGAGCCGGCACGCTTGTGAAGGACGACAGCTTTGCGGCGCGAAAACGCCGCTCACCGGCGATAAGCTCATAACCGGTCCCGGCCGGCCGTACGATGATCGGTTGGATGATACCGTTGGCCTTGACGGATTCGGCCAGCGCCGCCAGCTCCTGCTCATTCCAGACGGTGCGAGCCTGGTAAGGATTGGGCGATATCGACTCAATCGCCAGCTCCCTCAATGATGAACGTAAAGCCTTGTCTGGTGGGAATTTAGGCTCATGCTGATCTTCTATGGGTTGGTGGTCTCCGTCATCGGGCTCAATCATTATAGGACCTAACAGGGATTGAAGCCCCCTGCCGAGGTGCCTTGGTTTTTCCTTCTTCTTGTCGGACATATCCTGGCTCCTTCACAGGTCACGCTCTACAATCTCGATTTCGGCTCACACAACAAAAGGCGGCCTTGGAGTAAATCCAAAATCTATGTCGGAATTATTACTGGAATTTCTACAGCCTTGCCAGAGTAAAATGCCTCCATTTGAGAAAAATGTTTCACGTGAAACATTCGCCCTGCTGAGCGGGCCTGTCGAACTCGCATGGCTGTGATCCGCGAAGTGACAGTCTGTCTGACTTCCGGCTCGTGAGCCTCACTTGCCGAATGCCCGACTCCGCCAGAGTGCGTTTATCGCCTTGGAGCTGCCGTCAAATGGAGGAACCGGCCGTCCGTCGCCCAGTCCACATGGCATCGCGTCATTCCCGGGAAGGCGGGGGATCCACTCTCACGATTAGGTGCCCGGTCCCACGAGGGATCAGACGGACGGTTTCTAATGGAGATGCCAGGGAACCAGTCAATTGAGTACGCCCTGGCTCTTTGTAGCAAGCGAGGGAAAGGTCTACTGCGCCCTCATGTGCGAAGGCGTCTGATGAAACGGTCCACGAAGGAGGTGTTGCGACCGTCCAGAGCCGGAATCCTGAAGCAGATGAGCAGTGTGTCCACGCGCCTTGTGAGCTAGTCAAATTGGGGACGCGGCGACTGGGTGCCTGAGTGTTTCACGTGAAACACTCAGGCTATGCCCAAGCAGAAGAGCTTCAGGTGCTTGAGAGGACGAAGCGGGCATGGTGTCGCAACGTACCCTGACTTTCCCAAAAGGTCCATCGGAGTTGGGCGAAGCGAACCCGTCTGAGACTTGGCGAAGTGCGCATGGACTCGTAAAGAACAAACATGGCCGGGAACAGAAGCCAAGGGATATTGGGCACATTCGGTTATGGTTTTCGCCACGTGCATGGGAGCAGGCGAGTCTCGCCAGAGACCAAAATGGTTGAGAGAGGCTCATGGGAGTGCAGGGGGGCTTGAGCATTGGCAGGGCGATTCCCCGTTGACTATCGCGGAAGAGCAACGGGGCCGGGTGTTAGGTATGTATATATCGAACACCGAAACCACTTGGTTATGCACAGTAGGTGTTGGAGGATTCTATCTGAAGGAAGTACAGCGAGGAAGATTCACGTTATCGTTCATTATCGGGCGTTGCATTGGGTTCTCTTTCGCCCTGCATGACACCGCGTGGGCCAGTGCGGGCAGGTTCGGGAGATTGGGTCGCGATCGCGCCGGCTGGCATCCAGAAAAGGATTGACGCAGAACGGCTGAGCGAGTAGTTATCAGCACGGCGGGGAGGTGCTGCCTCAGGCAGCACGTGGCTTTGGGATCGCCGGGCAGAATGGAATCAGCGTGAAAGGAGATGCTCTGTGTGGCTGTTAGTCCTTCTGGTTATTGCAGTTATCTTCATCATTATCGCGACGGCGAAGGTGGGGCTGCACCCTTTCCTCGCTCTGCTGGTGGCTGCGTTCGGGTATGGCATCCTCAGCCGGGAGATGTCGCTCGAAGAAGTCGTTAAGTCGGTTAACGAAGGCTTCGGCGGCACAATCGGGAAGATCGGAATTGTCGTCCTGGCGGGGTCGGTGATCGGCACATTTCTCGAAAAGTCCGGCGGGGCGTACAAACTGGCCCAAACCACTCTGAGAGCCGTGGGGAACAAGCACGTACCTCTGGCGATGGCGATCATCGGGTACATTGTCAGCATCCCGGTTTTCTGCGATTCGGCGTTTGTAATCCTCTCGCCGCTAGGTAAGGCGCTCTCACGCAAGGCCGGGAGTTCCTTAGCCGCGGGCGCGGTGGCGCTGAGCCTGGGCCTGTACGCGACGCATACGATGGTTCCGCCGACGCCTGGACCGGTCGCCGCGGCGGGGGTGATCGGTGCTGATCTCGGCCTGGTCATCCTCTGGGGAGCACTGGTGAGCCTTGTGGCGCTGGCGGTAGGGTGGCTGTTTGCCATAAAGTTCGCGGCCAGGGTGGCGATAGATTCGGGGGAGCAGGTCGAGGAGCCGGGCAGCCACGAACCGGCCGGGCAGGCGCCGTCGGCGGTCAAGTCGGTCCTTCCGATTCTGCTGCCCATCGTGCTGATCGTGGGCAAGTCGATTTGCCAGTTCCCAACACATCCGTTCGGTGCTGGCAGGGTGGCGGCAGTCGTCAGTTTCATTGGACAACCCGTCATCGCACTATTGATAGGCGTGTTTTTCTCGTTTTCTCTGCCGGACAGACTCACGAAGGAAATGCTGTCGGGTTCCGGCTGGATTGGCCAGGCCGTTCTCTCGGGGGCCACGATCATTATCATCACCGGTTGCGGCGGGGCGTTCGGAACCGTCCTGAAAGACTCGGGGATCGACAACGTCGTCAAAGGCTATCTTGGCGAGAGCGTCGGCTTGAGTATCTGGCTTCCATTCATCATCGCGGCGGCACTCAAGACCGCTCAAGGCTCGTCCACCGTAGCGATTGTCACAACCGCCGGGATCGTCTCGCCGCTTCTGACCACGCTCGGCTTGGAGACGGCTACGGCTAAAGCTCTGGTGGTTGTGGCGATTGGAGCCGGCTCGATGGTCGTCAGCCACGCGAACGACAGCTACTTCTGGGTCGTGTCGGGCTTGTCGGGCATGACGGTCAAGCAGGGCTACAAACTGCAAACGCTCGGCACGCTAGTGGAGGGCTGCGCCGCCGCCATCGCCTTGTTCGTTATCAGTCTGATCGTTCTGTGAGACGGATAGGACGTTTCAGATAATATATGGCGTATATTATCGGACGTACCGTCGGGCGTACGCCCAAGGTAGTATGAAGATCGTCATCGCGACAGACTCGTTCAAGGGGACGCTGAGGGCGGAAGAAGTCTGCCGGATCATAGCAGAGGTGATTCGGGGCGCATTACGGGACGCCGAGATTCTGCAGAAACCCATGGCGGACGGCGGGGAGGGTACAGCAAAGGCGATGCTCGCTGCAACCGGGGGGCAGTGGATTCCGCGGACTGTGATGGGGCCCCTCGAACAAATGCGCGTGCCGGCCGGTTTTGCACGGCTCCCCGATGGAGCGACCGTGGTAGAAATGGCCTCAGCGAGCGGACTGGAGCGGCTCTCGCCTGAGCAAATGGATCCGATCCGAGCGACCACGTACGGGACGGGCGAGCTTATTCAGGCGGCAATTGAATACGGAGCGAGCAAAATACTCCTGGCTGTGGGGGGGAGTGCGACCGTCGATGGGGGCGTCGGGGCCGCGACGGCGCTTGGGTGGAGGTTCCTCGATGAGAGAGGTGCGCCCGTTCCGCTGGGAGGCGGAGGGCTTGAGAGAATCGCCAGAATCGTGCCGCCGGCGTCGCTCCTGCGCCCCGTCGACGGAGGGGAGCCTGCTGCGGTTGAGGTGCTTTGCGACGTTGATAATCCGCTTTGCGGCGAGAAGGGAGCCGCGAGAGTCTACGGTCCTCAGAAGGGGGCGACGCCGGAGATGGTCGAGCGGTTGGAGGCTGGCCTGGCGCATCTGGCCCGGCTCGTCCGCGAGCAGCTCGGCCGAGACATTGCGAACGTCCCGGGCGCCGGAGCGGCCGGTGGGCTGGCGGCCGGGGCAATAGCGTTTATGAACGCTACGCTCGTATCCGGGATCGAGACCATGATGGCTCACAGTGACCTTCGCAGAGAGTTGGAATCCGCCGATTGGGTCATCACGGGCGAAGGCTGCTTCGACCGGCAGTCGCTGTCAGGCAAGGTCGTGGCCGGAGTCCTGAGACTG
>JARRQQ010000353.1:0-7226 GCA_037381725.1 Sedimentisphaerales bacterium | reverse complement strand
ATCGGGAGACGGCCACTCACCATTGCGTCGATGTAGATCATACTGGTTCGCAATGATCATAGACTCGACGTGAATCATTGGCCCAGTGTCTCTCATCTTCGGTGCAGGCGATCGTCTCGTCATGAATGTGGCCGTAGCAAAGACACCTACGAGCATCCCGGCCACAAACGCGACGAAGGGAACATACTTCTTCATCTGTAGTCTCCCAACAAATTGCCGTAAGATTGTGCTGATAAGTACTATAAAGTCACCCTACTGTTGCATTCCACTGACACAAGTCATGAAGACAACGCAGAACAGAATTAATGAGCATGCTGTGAATGGGAGTGCGATACAGCCTCGGTATTCTGATATTCAAAAGAGAGTTCTATTTCATTTTTACCGTCAACTATTTCAAAAATGTTTCCCACTCTGTTCCCATTCCAGATAGCTCTCGCAAAATATCGACCCGGATAGAGATAGTCGACATTCCATACGCCTTGGCCGATGGCTCCTCGCCTTTATTCGGGGTCGCCTTTATTCGGGGTCAGCCCTTAACAAATAAATTTACGTTCCTGTCTCTTGCTGCAACTGTTTTTCAATCTGCGCCATGCGTCGCCGCAACGTCTTGTCTTTTCTCATCCGTTCGTTGAGTCTGCGGATTTGGAAGCATACGGCCGCACCGCTGCTCACGCCTACGATTTCCGCCGCCTGTCGCTGCGTCAGGCCGCCGTACTGAGACAACATCCTCGCGGCGACGGGACGGACCATCGAATCTTTACATCGTCGGGTCAGCGCCTCACGATCCACCTGCAAGACCTCGCAAACGACGCGCAAGACGTCGTCGACCGCGCGGGCCTTGCTTTGCCGGCGGAAGGAGACGTCCTCTTTCTTGTCAAACGCCTGAACTTTCCGGCGATAATGTGCCTGCATGCGCTTGTGACAGGCGTCCGAACCGATGCATAGCCGGGACCGCCCCTTTGCCTCGATGAAGGCGGCGTCTATGTCCGAAATGCCCGATTCCACGAATCGTCTGTATAACGCCGATTGTCTCTTTCTAGGCCGGCCCATCATCTCCAGGATGGGACCGCTGTCTATAAACTCGAACGGCTTGGCCGCACCGATGTAACCGCGATAGCTACTCCACGGATATTTGCGGAGGATTTGCACGCGCTGCCGCACGGGTTTGTTCTTGTGGGCCTTGATGAACACGGGGTTCAAGTGCACGTATCGGCTCAGCTTCAGGATGTATTCGTCCTCATCGACGAACGTCGCGCCGAACCGGCCCTGCATCAGGTGCCCGCTTTCGTTGTGCCTGGTGTTGAAGTAGACGGTATAGGCCGTCAGCAGCCGATGCATGAAACGGCTCAGATTCGCTTGCGGCGTTTCCAACACGAGGTGGACGTGGTTGTCCATAAGACAAAACAGATAAAGCCGTATGTCGAACTGCCGCACGCTGTCCGCCAGCGCCTCGAGGAACCGTCCGCGGTCGGAATCCTGCTTGAAGATGACACGCCGGTTGTTTCCCCGCGCCGTGACGTGGTAAATCGCTCCCTCGTATTCTATGCGTAGTGGCCGCGCCATGGGCAATACTGTAACACCGCCGACGGACAAAGCAAGCAATTATTTATTTTTTAAGGGCTGACCCCAATACGGTCCCTGACCCCAATACGGTCCCCCAATACGGTCAAGAATGCAAGATTATAGTCAAAACGCTGCCCAGAATAGTGAAGACTCCAGCAGTAACTGCAACTATAATGGGGATGTAGACATGCCAGTGATGAGCTCGATCCAACTGACGATCGTGGAGTTCGATGGCTGTTTTGAGGAGCGTTGTAACGAAGTCAGAGGGTAGCTCTCGCTTGCCATCTTCATCCTTGGGCAAGACATACCTCGCTACCAGAGATATCCCGAGCTTTTCTTCTTCATCAACACGAAAAAACTCAGGATGTTGTTCTGCTACCTCTTTCCATGTGGAAGCCGAGCGAGGACACCCCTTTATATTATCCGTCAGTCCTTTGTTGCTCCGGCGCCTGTAAGCATGCAATGCTAAGACTTGTATCATTGCCATAACATCGGCCAGACGATTCGGATCAGCATAGGGTAGTTTGTTTCTTCTCATGGGCTTCTTTCACAAGATCTTCTACAAGAAGTTGAATGGGCAGGGGCGGATTTGAACCGCCGACACACGGATTTTCAGTCCGTTGCTCTACCAACTGAGCTACCTGCCCAAAAGGTCGTTCAATATTAAGGGCCGGACTTTATGCTGTCAACCTTTTGGCCATGAAAAAACTCGACCCGTCCGATCCGGCGGTTACGCCTATGATGCTGCGCCGAACTGACGGGTGTATTGGGCGTTTTGCTGGATCTGGTTGTGGAAGCGAGGGTACATGCCGACGATCACGCCGTCGCTCGGTTTGAGGTGCTCGAAGGCGAATTTGAACGCCTCTCGCACGAGGCTTTCCTTTTCGCACTTCCTCCCCGCCGCCAGGATCTTGAAGCCCAGACACGGCTGGTCCACCTGCCGGGCTACCTTGGTCATTTCGAGCGGATCGGAGGCGAAGAACGAATAGCCGATCTGGACCGTCACCACCGGCGGCATCTTCTTTAGCTCCTCCGGCGTCCGGGTCAGGTAGTAGAAGCACGTCATGAAGAAATCGACCGGCCAGCCTTCGTCGGCGACCCGCTTGATGCAATCGGGATTGTGGGCCGAGACGCCAGCCAGCACGCCCGCGTCGCGCACACGTTTGACAAAGTCGCGGACCTCGCCGCTCTTGCCTTCACGGAACAGCCTGTCGGTCGCGCCGCCGTGGTGGACGATGGCGATAGGCCGCGTGTCCTCGACCACTTTTTCGACCGGGGCGTTCCGCGAGCCGCCGGAGTGCAGGCAGATGAAGTTGATTTTCGAGCCTTGCTGCCGCAACCTCCGCCAGAGTCCGGCCGTCATTTCGGAGTACGTGCCCTGGTGGGTATTGATGCCCTCGCGCTCGCATCGGAAGAGGAATTCGATGATGTGCTCGGGCGTGAAATAATCCTTCATGGCCTCATTGAGCGAGGGTCCCAGGTAGGAGTATCCCAAGATGGGGTTCGAGCCGGCGACAAGCCGGCTGACGCGGTGGTTGCCAAGCCGGATGGTCGGCAAGGTAGGTCCCGGCGCAGGAGCCTTGTCCAATGCGGCCGCCTTCGCTCTGGACGTGCTTGCCAAGGCCCAAGCCGAGCCGGCCACGGCTGCTGATACTTGCGAAAGGAACTCTCTTCGCCCGCTCACGCGTTGCTGGTCTTTGTCTGAATCCATGTTTACCTCCAATCGTCCTGCCAACGGACCCCATTTTAACAGTCGGGAGCGACCGCCGCAACCTCCCGTCAGGTTTTATCCCGGAGCTATTAAGGATATTGCTCATACACCATTGCCGGGGGCCGAGTATATGAGAAGGAAAAAGTCTTAGTTTGCAGGATTTCTACGAAAGGCTACCCAATGAAACCTTTCCTCAAGCTCACAGCCGTCCTGGCGCTCATATCAAGTGTGACCTGGGGCGCCGCCAACACACCCCCGCCCATACCCGAACAGGAACAGCCTGAGGTCTTGACCCGCGGGCCGGTACACGAAGCGTTTGCTCAGCCGGTCGAACTGGAAGACCAGTCCGGCCTTGTAGCGCCAAACGAGCCACCCGCCGACATCGTCGAGAACCCGCCCGACGAAAGGCCTGTAGGTAAGCAGTTTGTGTGGGTGCCTGGTTATTGGGGCTGGGACGATGATCATAAACGCTACATCTGGGTCAGCGGGTGCTGGCGTGCTGCGCCGCCCGGGACGTACTGGGTGCCCGGCTATTGGACTCAGACGGCGGCGGGATGGGAATGGGTGGCGGGGTTCTGGTCGTCTTCCCCTCAGAATCAGATTCAGTATTTGCCCGCGCCACCGGCCCTTGAGAAGGTTGAAGCGCCAGGAGCGGCCCCGTCGCCGGAGGATATCTGGGTCCCACCCTGCTGGTATTGGGCCGATAACAGATACGTCTTGAGGACGGGTTACTGGGTCCAGCCGCTCGATGACTGGGTCTGGATACCGTCACACTACGTATGGACGCCGCGAGGTTACGTGTTCATCGCGGGGCGCTGGGACTATCCCCTGGCTCGAAGAGGAGTACTGTTCACTCCGTACTACATCCCGAGACCCCTCTATCTGAGGCCGGGATTTTCTCTGTCGCTGGGCGTGGTTGTCGATCTCGGTCTGCTCGAAGTGAATCTGTTCACCTTTCCCCGCTACTGCCACTACTACTTCGGGGACTACTATGGCGATGTCTATATTGGGCTGGGCATCTATCCCCAGTTCGAGTGGCGACGGTTTCATACGTGGTACGATCCGCTATACGTCCACAGCCGGTGGCGTCATCACGAGAGCCGTGAAGCTTGGTACAATCATGAGCGTCACGAGTATGATCTTCGCCTCAACGACCGGGCACTTCGTCCGCCCAGAACGTATCACGACATGGAAGAAAGGCTGGCCCGCGCGCCCGAGGCGCGGCGAGGAAATCTCACCGTGGTCAGGCACATGAATGCCGTTGTGCGCAGCCGGAACGAGCCATTCAAATTCGAGCGAATGAATTCCCGGTCACGTGAACGCCACTTCGGAAAGGCCGACGATCTGCATCGATTCAGAAATGAGAGAAGGGAGTGGGAATCTCACGGGACATCGCCAGGTCGCATCGAACGGCCGGAGCGAAGCCGGCGCGGCGTCGAGCAACAGAGAGAGATACCGCGAGGGCCAACGGAACGCCGCCGGCCTGAAGCACGCACGAGACAACCGGAGACGAGAACGCCGTCGGCATCCACTCGCTCCGAAAGCCGGTTCGGCAGAAACCGAGAGTCTCATTTGAGCCGGCCCGAGCGAGTTCAAATTCCTTCGGCGCCAATCAGAGGAATGAATAATCGGAAGGGGTTCCTCTTCCACCGGAGAGTCACGCCTTCCCGGCCGCGCAAAGAGAACAGGGTCGAGCGCGGAGGCCGAGAAAGGTCGGAACACCTTCGCCACCGGAGATAGTTGAGTCCATCGCTTATCAAGTCAGCCCGTGAAGCTTTCGGCCAATTGGACCGTCGAAGTTTGGCGGCGTCTTGAAAGGCTCGAACTTTCCGGTCACCCCAGCATCTCTCGTTTTCGCGAGCAACGCACGTTGTTCTATTTGGGTCATGGGTTTGAAGGCCCTTGCCGTCGCGATGTTGGCTTCGAGGAATGCCTCGTTTTCCATGCCCGAGATGATCGTTGAGACGGGCTGGCTCCATACGTATTCTAATCCTTGCTCGGGCGTGACGACATTGGCTCGGAGCACGTAGCCGCTGGCGAGCGTTTTCATCGCGATCACGCCGATGTTTCGCCTGACGAGGATGGGCACCACGTTCTTCAGGAAGCTCTTGAAGTGAGGGTCGAACACGTTCACCGGCATCTGAACGGCGTCCCAGGGGTATCCGTAGGCGAGCATCTTGAGGTGGATGAGGGGGGACCGATGTCCCGTGAATCCGATGAAACGGACCTTGCCTTGCTTTTTGGCCAGGTCGGCCGCCTCGATGCCCCCGCCGGCGGCAAAGATCATCTCGGGATCGTCTTCGTAGACCACTTCATGGAATTGCCACAAGTCGATCACGTCGGTTCGCAGCCGCCGCAAACTATCTTCCAAATGCTGCATGGCCGTCTTCTTATCGCGGCCGTGGTGCTTGGTCATAACAAATGCCTTGTCTCGATAACCGCCGGCAAGGGCTTTTCCGATTAGCTCTTCCGACCGCCCATTGTGATATTCCCAGGCGTTATCCAGAAAAGTGACGCCGCTATCGATCCCTTTTCGGATAAGTCGTATGGACTGATCGTCGTCCCTGATCCTGCCGATGTGATGTCCTCCTAATCCGAGCATGGATACATTGACGCCCGTGCTGCCCAGAGGACGCGTGGGTATGTCCCCCTGATCGGAAGCAGCGAACACACGGCCCGCGGCATGAATTGCATAGACTCCTAGGGCGGCTTGCTTAATGAAATCTCTTCGGGTTGAAAATTGACTTCGCATTGCTCTACCCCCTTTCAAAAAATACAAGCAATAGACTAATCCCGGTCTTATTCAAACTATATTGCAATTATACTGTCCTTTGGCGGCGGAAACAAAGCTGAAAATAATCGCAACGACATCCTCCCCCGGTACCGGCAATTCTGCTTTGACAAATGCAACGAGTCCACTATGATGACATTGATGGTTTCGTATGAAGAATCGTTTGAGGTGCACATCCATGATGATCAAAAGCTCGATTTGGAAAGTTTTTGCGGCCGTGGTGCTTTGGGGCGCGGCAGCAGCGAATTGCGGTTATGGCGAGGAGGTCGAGTTCTTTGTTTCGCCGCAAGGCAGTGACGCCTATCCAGGGACGAAGGCCCAACCGTTCAAGACGCTTGAGGCGGCCCGTGACGCCGTGCGGAAGGTCGATCATAACGATAAGATCGCTGTCTGGCTGAGGGCTGGAGCGTATGAACTGGGCGAGACTCTCCATTTGACGAATGAAGATTCGGGCAGCGCGGGTAAGGAGGTCGTTTACCGGGCATGGCCGGGTGAGGAGGTGCGGATCGTTGGGGGCAAGCGCATCGAGGGCTGGCTGCCCGTGACGGATCAGGCTATTCTCAACAGGCTTGTCCCCGAGGCTCGGGGCAAGGTGCTCCAGACTGATCTGAAGGCAGCCGGGCTGACGGACTACGGACAAGTGAAGAACGGCGGCATCGAGCTGTTCTTCGAGGACAAGCCCATGACGTTAGCCCGCTGGCCGAACGAGGGATTCGTCAAGATTGTCGATCTGGTCGAACCCGGCACCGTGAACGTAAGAGGGACAAAGGGCAGCAAGATCGGTAAGTTCATGTACAAAGGCGACCGGCCGAAACGCTGGACCGAAGAGAATGATGTGTGGGTCCACGGCTATTGGTTTTGGGACTGGTCTGACGAACGGCAGAAGGTCGAATCGATCGATACCGAGAAGCGCATCATCTCCGTCGTGCCGCCCTACCACCACTACGGCTATCGCATCGGCCAGTGGTTCTACGCGATGAATATCCTGGCCGAGCTTGATATGCCAGGCGAGTGGTATCTGGACCGTCAGACGGGCATACTCTACTTCTGGCCGCCGACGCCGATTGAGAATACCCACGCGGTCGTTTCCATGCTGGATACCCTGGTCAACCTGACTAATGTCTCGCACGTTGCCATTGAAGGCGTGATTTTCGAGGCGTG
>JARRQQ010000352.1:0-5104 GCA_037381725.1 Sedimentisphaerales bacterium | reverse complement strand
TATAATTGCTGGCCCATACGGAGCGCGACGTTGCCCAGCAGGACAACTTCGGTCAGCGGGCCTGAAACGTCGAAATTGGAGCCGGCCGGCTCGCCTCCTTTGCAGGCGTTGATCCACTCTTTGTGATGGCCCGGCGAACGCGGGAGGACCCTCGGCGGCCTGCCGTATTCCTTGCTCCTCGATTCCGGCAATAGCCGGTGATCCAGCATCTTACCCTTATCGCCGACGTACAGGTTGCTATCGGCGTTGCCGAACCGCAGACCTTCGGGCAGTTCTTCCGGCCGGGCCGGCATCATGCCGCCGTCGTACCAGGTCAGCTTCAGCGGCGGCATCCCTTCGCGAGCGGGGAACTCGTAGCGCACGATGGACGCCTTCGGAGCGGTTTCCTCGGTCACGGCAGCCGGTTCATAAAAGTTGCTGGAGCAGGCGTCGACGCACGTCGGATAGCCGAGCTTCAAAGCCCGGAAGATCGGAGCGAATTGATGACAGCCAATGTCACCTAAAACGCCCGATCCGAAATCCCACCAGCCGCGCCACGTGAAGGGCAGATAGCAAGGATTATAAGGCCGGTAAGGCGCCGGGCCGAGCCATAAGTCCCAATCGAGCGTTTCGGGCACGGGCGGCGTCTCCTTCGGGCGGGCAATGCCGCGAGGCGAGATCGGCCTGTTGCACCACGAATGGACCTCACGTACCGGGCCGATCGCACCGTCCCAGATATATTCGCACACCAGGCGGGTTCCTTCCGAAGCCTGACCCTGGTTGCCCAATTGCGTGGCGACCTTCGCCTCCCGCGCCGCTTCCGTAACCTTGCGAACCTCGTAGATCGAATGGGCGAGCGGTTTTTCGCAATACACGTGCTTGCCCATCTTGATCGCGGTCATCGTCACAACTGCATGACAGTGGTCCGGCGTAGCAACAGCCACCGCGTCGATGTTCTTCTGCTTATCGAGCATCCTGCGGAAATCGCGGTATCGCTCGGCTTTAGGATAACTCTTAAACACCTTGGCCGCGTACTTCTGATCCACGTCGCATAGCGCGACGATATTCTCGCTCGACAACTCGTGCAGGTCGCCGGCGCCGCGACCGCCGATCCCCACGCCGGCAATGTTGAGCTTCTCGCTCGGCGGAACGTGACGCGGCCCACCCAGAACTGCTCGCGGAACAAGCGTGAACCCGGCCACCGCCGTCGCGGCTCCCATGAAATCACGCCGCGTGACTCTTGCCTTTTCTCGTTCTTTCATCGCGAAATTTCCTTTGCGGCAGCCGCCGCAGGCAATCAATATCTGGGTGCCAGCCTTCCCCAAGGGAGGGATGGTCGGCCTACTGGAAGCCATCCCCAAGCTGCGGCTTCCCTTATGGGACGCCCTTCGGCGGAGGATGCCACCCCGTCACCATTCCAACGATGGCGGGGCAAGCCCTACCCTACTTTCTTACATTTCGAGCGACCAGCCCTCGCGGTAGTGCATCTTCACGTAGTCGTTGGCCTTTTCGTCGTTGGTGACGCGCATATTCTCGCCGTCCCATTCAAGCCTTTTGCCGACGTTCTCCGGCCGAATCGCCAGATTGCCCATAACGACCATTTCCGTGAGCGGCCCGGAGTAGTCGAAGTTCGAGCACGCCGGCTCACCGCCTTTGCACGCCCGAATCCAGTTCTGCTCGTGCGCCTGATGCGGTATTCTCTCGAGCGTCTGCGGCGGCCGCTTATAGCTTCTCATCAAGTCCAACGGGAACAGATGCGGGTCGTCGCCGTACTCGCCGCAGCGAAGTACGCCTTTGCTGCCGATAAACAGAACGTTGCTGGCGGCCTGCCCGATCTGCATCTGGCCCAGGGCCTCCGGCTTTTCCGGCTTGAGGCCGCCGTCATACCAGTGTATTTTCACCGGCGGCATTCCCTCGCGAGCGGGGTACTCGAAGTGGACTATCGACGCCAACGGAAACGTCTCTTTATTGACCGACGTGCAACTTGCCTCCACGCTGATCGCGTACTTTAGTTTCAGTGCCCAGAAGACCGGGTCCAGCACGTGGCACGCCATATCAGCTAGCGCCCCGCCGCCGAAGTCCCACCAACCGCGCCAACTAAATGGGTTGTAAACACCCTTTTTATATGGGCGCATCGGCGCCGGGCCGATCCAGAGGCCCCAGTCAAGCGTGTCGGGGATTGGGTCCTCTCCCTTCGGCCGGTCGATGCCCTGGGGCCAGACGGGCCGGTTCGTCCAGGCGTGGACCTCTCGGATTTCACCGATCGCGCCATCCCATATCCACTCACAAATGTTACGAACGCCATTGCCCGAGTGGCCCTGGTTGCCCATCTGGGTCGCCACTTTGTACTTGCGGGCTGCCTCGGTCAGGGCGCGGGCCTCGGAGACCAGTCGCGTCAAGGGCTTCTGGCAATAGACGTGCTTTCCCCGCCTCATCGCCGCCATTGACACCGGTGTGTGAAGGTGGTCCGGCGTCGCGACGATTACCGCATCGATTTCCTTTTGCTCATCGAGCATCTTCCGGAAGTCTTTCCACTTCCTGGCTTTCGGGTAACGCTTAAACACCTTGCCCGCATAATTCCAATCAACGTCGCAGAGGGCCACGATGTTCTCAGTCCTACATGCCCGCACGTTGTTCTGACCCATGCCGCCAATGCCGACGCCGGCGATGTTGAGCTTGTTGCTCGGCGGTTGAGCCATGACGCTGCCGGGCACAAAGGTAAAGGCCATCGCCGCCGCCGCGGCACCGCCCATGAACTCACGCCTCGATATGGTTCTGCTCTTCTGCTCATTCATAGTCGTGCTCCTCATTATTCCGCTATCTATTGTCTGACCAGCCAGATGTTACGATATTGCACGGGATTGCCGTGATCTTGCAGATAGATTCCGCCGGGTTCGGCGACGTTGTTATCCAGCGCTCCGCCGGTCGGCGCGGGGATCGCCCGCTCATCGTGTATCACCACGCCGTTATGAATAACGGTCACGCGAGCGTCCTCGAGCTTCGTGCCCGCGCTGTCGAATCGCGGCGCACGGAACGTTATGTCGTACGTCTGCCACTGCATCGGCGGCGCACACATATTGACCAGCGGCGCCCCGACTTTATAGATTCCCCCGCACTCATTGTCCTTACCTTCCAGGCCGTAGCTGTCAAGGACCTGCACCTCGTATCGTCCCTGGAGATAGACGCCACTATTGCCACGTCCCTGACCGCGCGCTTCGGGCATACAAGGCGTGCGAAATTCAATGTGCAGCTTGAAATCGGTGAACTTCTTTTTGGTGACGATGGAGCCGGCGCCTTTCTTGACCTCCATCGCACGGCCTTTGACCAACGCCCATTGGACCTTATCGACGCCCGCCTTTTTTTGCAGAGGCTCCCACTGCTTGAAGTTCTTGCCGTTAAACAAAACAATGGCGCCGGCGGGAGGCTTGGCCCCTAACGTCGGAGAAAGCCGGATCGTTTTCGTCAGCTCGAACGTCCCGACGCCGGGCTGAGCATCGAATGTGCCGGTTAGCTTGTCCCCCGCGATGACAGCGTCAGCCTTCAAGTCGAAAGTGCCAACTCCGGGATCAACTCTTGTCAGGCGCACGTTTGCCCCTTCGATCTGGCCGTTGATCGCGGCCAGCGGCTCCGTGGGCACGTCGAACTCGTCGAAGAAAACAGCGCGATATTCGCCCTTACCCAGCGCGATCACTTGCACCGCCAGCGGCCCGGAATCTGTCCCATCGTTCAGTTTCCAGCCGCCCTTGTAGTCCCCCGTGAAAGAGTCACAGCTTGCAATCGCTTTGCTCGCCCGAACTGTCGGATTGCCGCCGGGAAGTCCTGCGCACGAGACCAGGAACACAGACAAAGCGAGGGCCAATACAAAAAGGATCGTTTTGTGAACATTCAGAGAAACTCCACGCCCGCTGATACTCTCGTTTGCCTGTGAAGCCATGAAATCCCTTCCTACATAAGTGTCTTCTTCTTACGGCTGCTTGATCTTGTCTATCACCTCTTGCGCCTGATTGCGCAACGGATCGCCTTCTTTCGTCTTTGCAATGATCTCTTTCAACACCTCGTCCGCTTCCTTCGGGTGATCGCCACAGATGCCCGAGGCGATTTTGACGGAGGCCGAGCTTGCCTCCCTGGACAGGTTCGCATCACCGAGATAACCCGCCGCCATCTGCAAAGCCCGAAGAGACTGGACGTTACCCAGTCCCGACAGCACCCTTCGCTTCTCAATCGCATTCGGCGCCAGGCTCATCGCCTTCTTGTACATCGCCAGTGACTCCTCGGCGGAACGCTTGTTCTCAAGCCCGAGCAGCCGGACAAAGCCGCGCAGCGCCAGAATCCGGTGCACCTCGTTGTCCGAGCTTTCCGCCACCTTGAGCAGATCGGCCAGCGGCTCGGCACTGGGCCATCCGGCCAGCGCGCGAATCGAGGCGGTCTGCACATCGGTGTCGCTGTCTTTCAGTGCGGCGGTCAGCGCGGGCAAGGCGGTGTTGTCGCCGATCTTACCAAGCACACTCAGCAAAGAGCACCGGCTCGGGACCGCCTTGACCGAAGGTAGCACGGCCAGCACGGCTTCGGCCTGGTGATTCTTGTCCTCGATCTTGTGGGCTACGGCGGCAACGGTTTTTTCCGCCTGGCTCCGGTCGGATGAACTTTGTGCGCTGACCAAAAGCTTAACCAGCGCCGGCACATCCTCCGGCCCAGCCACAACCTTGAGGACTCTCAGCGATTGGATCCGCACCTTGCGGTCCGAGTCCTTCGCGGTTTCGAGAAGAGTCTTCAATCCGGCGCGAATGTCCCGCTCGCCCACGGCACCGAGAAGCTCGACCTTCACCTTCGGCTCAGCCTTCGGGATGGCCGTCAGGATGACCTTATCGACCTCAGCGCCGCGGAGCCGGTACAGGCTGTCACGGGCGGCTTTTCGTTCGTCGCCCGTCGTGGTCGCCGCCGCCTGGGCTAACGGCTCGACGCTCTCAGCGCCGCCCAACTGGCCCATCGCGCGCAATGCGGCGATTCGGACGGAGCCGTCGTTAGATTTGGAGGCGGCTATGACCGCCGGCAAAGCCGCGGCGTCGCCGCGATCGCTCAGCGCCGAGAGGAGCATCACCTGACTGGCCGACGAGAGATTGGGAAG
>JARRQQ010000351.1:0-5121 GCA_037381725.1 Sedimentisphaerales bacterium | reverse complement strand
TGGAGGCGAGCAACGATAATCCCGCGCCGATGACCACGGCAAAGACCCCCAGCGTTGCGAGAACCGCTTTTCGGCTCAGCCTGATTTTGCCCGGCAGGGAATCCGCCACTATATCGGGTCTCAATTGCTGGAGGTAGGCCAGCACCGCCACCGTCACCAGGCCCTCGACGAATCCGACCAGCAAATGAACGCCCATCATGGTAATCAGGAAGGTCGATAGCGGGACGACCAGTACGCCCGACAACGCCGCCTGTATGACAACAAGCACCGCTCCGGCCTCCATCGCAATGACGGCCGCCAACATCGCTCCGATATACGCCTTCAAGCTGCTGAACCGGCCGTTCGTGACGGCTCTATAGACAAAGTAGCCTAAGTAACTGGGTACGAGCGCCATGTTGATGATGTTGCAACCGAGGGCCAACAGGCCGCCGTCCTGGAAGATCAGGCATTGAACGATCACGACCGAGGAGATTACGATGGCGGCTAAGTGCGGGCCTAAAATGATCGCCAGCAGAACCGCTCCGACGACGTGGCCGCTCGTGCCGGGCATGGCCGGCAACTGGAAATTGATCATCTGAGCGGCGAAGATGAACGCACCCAGAATGCCCATCAGAGCGAGCTTGTCCGCTGCGAGAACCTGCCGAACCTTTCGGCAGATCAGGCCCAGCCCCCCCGCGGCTATCGCCAGCGTCCCCGTGGCAACCGGAACCGACAATAACTCATTCGCCATGTGCATAACGTTATCCTCATACGGTGCCGCGTATCGCACCGTTCACGATAGCGCATAAAATTAACAGAATAGTGCTACACATTCAAGAGAATAACCAAAAACTATGGGCAAAAGATTCTGCGAAGAAACCCTGCTCGTAGTGACGCCGTAAGGCGTCTGTGGCGAGGGCATCCTGCCCTTGCGTCGCGAGGCCGTCCCGGCTTTGCTATTTCAAAAGACAAGGGCGAGACGCCCTCGCTACGGGTGGGCCGTGATCCGCTGGATTTCGAAAACGTCGCTCTCCGGCATGGTACTGCACTCTTTTGAGAGCTTCTCCAAGTCCTCCGGCTTCGGGGCGTCTATGTGGCGCAAATATGCCAGCCGGGGCTTGAAGACCAGGACGGGACCCGTGCCATCCTTTCGCCGGACACAGACGTTGATGAGCTCGAGCGATACGACTTCGGCCAGGCGCAGGTCGAGCCGGCCGATGGTGTTGCCGGACCCGATGACCAGACCGTCGGCCATGCACGAGTATGGCGTCCTGAGCGGAACGTAGCAAATCACGTCAAGCTCGTGCCAGCCCCATTTCGTATCGAATTCGCGCAAAGCCGCCTTGCCGATCCGCCACCCCAGAACGTTCCAGGGGCCCACGTGTCCGTGCATGTGTTTGATCTCACCCCACCAGTCTTCCGGCTCCCGGCCACGGTTATAGTCATTGTCACCTCCGACCGCACCGACGAAGTGGTGGCTTTCGTCTGATGAAGCCGACACGTGCTCCGGTTGCGTCAAAGCAACAATCCCCAGGCTGGACAAAACGATAATCACTATCATCAACGACGCTTTCTTTACCATTTGGTTCCTTTCATATATGCCCCTACGGGCACACTACAAAGCTAACGCTCGAAGGACCCGATTTGGCGGCCGTTTGCCAGACGCATCCGGACGATGACCCCGCGGTGGGTCTGTGGATCGTACCACGTGTTCGTCGGCACGGGGTAGTTCAGTTCTTTCATGTGGTCCAAGTCGAACCTCGGCCCCTCGCTGTAGAGGACCCAGCTTACGGGCGAATCCTTTGCGTCCACGTAATCCTGGCCTTCCTCTTTCTCGTTGTCCGGGAATCCGTCGGGAACCCACAAGGCCGACCCATTCTTCATGACAACGGTTCTGTTGTAGATGAGCGTACCTACCGAGCGATATTTGTAGGTATAACCCCGGTTGAAGCGGTCTTCTATGCCGGCGGCCATGAAGGTCTTTTCGCTAGGAGCGGGCAAATATTTGCTCTCGACCAGCTCGCAGGGAAGTTGATAAAAGTGCCCACCGAGCATGCAATCAACGCGGGTCGGCGGGTATTTGCTTTCGTTGTCGAGCGCGTAAGCTTCCAGCGCCATGCCGATCCCGCGCAACTCGGCGTTGACCGCGACCACTTTTGTCTGAAGCCGGGCGCGACCCATGACGGGCAGCAATATCCCCATCAACAAAGCGATGACGGCGATCACGACCAACAATTCAACGAGTGTAAAGGCGCGTTTCACGATTCTCAGCTCCGAATCCGGCGTAGCCGGAGGCAAAAGAGGCGGATTTGTAAAATTGAAGTTGGGCATTTATTATTTGAGGAAATACGTTTTCTATTTCCTCGAATAATCCCGTGGTTGATTCCTTAATTCGTCCCGGCACCTTGTCACACCTGATAAGCAATCAAATTGACGTATCTGTAGTCTGTCATTGTTTGAAAAGAAAAAACACAACGACTTTTTTCTCTTCAAAGTATGCCCAACTTCAGTTTTACAATGCTCTTCATATTTCTTGAGCACTCTGCGCAGGATTCCATTTGCTGAAAGCGGTCTTACTTGCACCCTTTATTATTGGAGCCAGTCCTCCAGGAATTTGTCGAAATCATCGTAGTCCACGATCCCGTCCATATTCAGGTCGCCGGGTTTGTCCGCTCGGCGGTGCTCGCGGGATGCCAGAACCGAGCCGTTCCCGTCGTAGTTCATGACGTACAGCCGGTAGCCGTCGGTGAGATTCGGGCTTTCCTGATCCAGGATGCCAATGATATCGAAAGGCTCCGACAGGTTGTTCGAGCCGGCGTAGATACCGTTGCCGCGCCCTAACTTGACGGGAAGGGTCTTGACACCGTCGGTGATCACCAGATCGCCATCCGGTCCCCAGTTGTTGGCATCGGCGAAAGAGACGGCCTCGATCTTTATCAGCCGGGCCTGATAATACTCGCCGCCCGTCTGCCGGGTAGGGTCGAAAATGAACTCGTCGTTGTCGTCCTTCAGGTCGTCGAGTGTGACAAGCTCGGGCCGGGGCAGCCCGACGCCCCGCTCCACAAGCTCGATCGTAAAATCGTGGTCGGGATTGTTGTTGTGCTGCTCGTTCACGTTCGTCTTTCCACTGTACGAGAGGTAGTAGCCCGTCACTCGAATCCTGTCGCCGGCGCTGAACTGCGCGGCGTTCAAACGGGCCAGCTCCGAGGCGAACTCTTCGTTGGTATACCCGCCGTCGGATGCGATCCAGGGCAGGTTGTTGTACAGTTGGCCCAGCCACACGGCGGTGCCCGCGTGGTCGTCGCCTTCGCCCTGGAAGAAGATTTGCCACTGTCCGCTGATGTTGTAGAGCTCCGTGACGGTATCATCCGGCGTCGGGTCCAGCATATCGGCGGGATTGTGCAACAGAATCCCTTCGAGAATCACTTTGTCGGTCGCGTTGTACGTCTGCTCGCCAGAAGCGTTAACCGCCTGGAATTGCGAATGAGTTATCGCGGCCGCCGTGGGTGTGGCTTGTGCGATGCCGGCCGCCAACGAGACCAAAAGCGCCGTCAGAACAATGAACCTTTTCATAGCCGAGACCTCCAACTGGAGATTGAGAACTCGCCGAGCCCGTCACGTGCAGCACTCTGCTTGCAGCGGGTGCGCATAAGAATATTAAATTCGTGCTACTGAGTCAAGCGAATCATTGACATAAAAAGAAAAATTTCTTTAAGTATCTTCGTTTTGCTTCAAAAAAGTTTGTTTTAGGAGGCCGTATGGCATCAGGAAAAGAAGTGCTCATCATAGATTTGAGTGAAAAACCCGAAAATCAGAGGCTGCTCAGCGGCGAGCCGCAAACCCGTGGGATGCGTTCCGGCAAAGTCCATTTAGCGCCCGGCCAGGCGTGCGGCCAGCACAGTACGAAAGACCGGGAGGAGTTGCTGGTCTTCCTGTCAGGCCGGGGCGAGCTCACGATCGCTGAGACGGACAGCCACCGGGTCGGACAAGGCCAGGTCGCGTACATACCCGCCGAGACAATCCACGACGTCAAGAATACCGGCGCCGGGCCGCTTGTTTACGTCTATTGCGTTGCGCCCTGCAGCTGACGGCTCAACGCGCCCTGAAGGGGCGAAGGCGTCGAAAAGAGGAAAAAAATATCGAAAAAGGTTGCAAAAGCCGCAAGAAAGCGTATAATATTATCATATTTGTGGTCTTTTTCTTCTAATATGTCTTGGTTTTGGTGAGACGGCTACTTTTTTTATAAGTCTGCAGTACATACTCTTACATGAAAAGACTGTCTCACAAAGGCTGGGGTTCTTGTAGGCTCCAGCCTTTTTTCGTGACTCTCTCCCATGACGGAATCCGACCCGCGCGGAGTACATCCGAGAACCGGCGCAGTCACGTCGCGAGATGCCCCCTGCTATCCTGAGGTTGCTTGCCGGCTTGTCACCTGGGACCTACAGATGACGCCTGCCAGTCAAAAAAAGCTTCAGGGGCCTTGAAATTGTCTTGATAGTAACTGCTGCGTCTGGTAGAATCTTTATGAGCACGGCTTTGGTGAATTATGGTAACCCGGTATATGTATTGTCCTTGCCGCACTTGGGTTACGTCAAACAGGCGAATGTCGACGCAAGTTGAGGGTGAGGCAGCTCCTGAAGCACAGGGTGAACACGCACGAACAATCAAAAGGATTTACCTTGCTTTGCGGTCCGGTGGCGGGAGCACGCCCATTGCCAAGCGTGACCGTTGGCGGACAAGGGTCTCGAAGATTGTCGAGAAAAGCCGCTGCTCGGGCGGATTCGCAGAACAGAAGGTTGCTTCTGCGCATCTGAAGGGCCAGAGGAGCGAGAGGAGTGGGAAAGGTGACGTCATGAAGAAGTCCAAAGGATTCACGTTGATAGAATTGCTTGTTGTTATCGCTATTATCGCCTTGCTATTGGCGATTTTGATGCCCGCCTTGCAGCGCGTCCGAAAGCAAGCCAGGGCGGTGGCCTGCTTAGCCAACCTGGGTCAATGGGGCCTCATGTTCGCAATGTATTGTGACGAAAACGACGGGAATTTTTTCACGGGCGAGCTGAACGGCACACGCAGCGGCATGGGTTCCGGCGAATTCTGGCGGGAAACAATGAGGCCGTACACCAAGAGCTTCAGCAAGAAGTT
>JARRQQ010000350.1:0-5128 GCA_037381725.1 Sedimentisphaerales bacterium | reverse complement strand
CCGACTGCAAATAGCCTTCTCTTTGAAGTTGGCGGTATTTTTGTCGCGTTCGCAGATGCCGAATGTCTCTGCGGATCTATAATTCTTTATACGTGCATATCCCAACGTTGCTTCTAACTGGGTGACACTCATCCTCATACAATAGAATCATAGAAGCACCTCATCGACCTCCATGAAGCCTGGGACAAGCCGGAAGAGGCCCAAGAGTGGCGAGCAAAGATGCCGCAAACACAAGCTGAGAGAGAGTGACATGTCATCCGAAATCAACCTCATTTTCTTCGACCTGTAAAATGCCGGATTTCCTTGACAACCCATGCCTCCAAAATGCAGCGAGCAGGACCTACTCCTCAGCAGGTGCTACTCATGTCCTCGCTCAAGAATCAATATGTGCCAGGCCTCAGTTTTTTCTGTCTGATCTGATAATCTCTATCTATAATTGCATTCCATGTTATATTCACGAAGGTCTGATGTGTTAATTCGTGAAATTGATCTCTATCTGTCAGTTCATGGAGAGACAAGATGAAACGAGTCATTCTGGCGGCTCTATTGGTCGCTGCTCCAACTTGGGCGGATTCATGGGAAGTCTTTCCATTGCAAGAAAATGGCTCGATTCCCGTTTGGCTGGTTGCTGGCCCGCTCCATTTCAATCCCAAAATGGATCGGGACGAAAGCGGGATGGGAGGCTTTTATA
This sequence comes from Sedimentisphaerales bacterium, assembly GCA_037381725.1. GTDB lineage: Bacteria > Planctomycetota > Phycisphaerae > Sedimentisphaerales > Anaerobacaceae > JAFGTG01. The sequence continues at coordinate 4,437 of JARRQQ010000350.1, read as the reverse complement.
AGGATTTCCTCAAGCAGCAAGGGGGAGAAACTGGGGTTGTTCCCTGTGAAGGCGATCGAATCCAATTCGAGGCGTCGGAAACTCTGCTTTGGAAGACGGCTTTAAGCAATTCGTCCGGAGTCTTGGATTTTATAGAAGCTTTTGACGTAGATCGGTTGTCTCAGGGCGTCGCTTATGCGTTCTGTCAATTATACTCGAATCGGGACCGCGAAATTCTGCTGAGAATTCGTAGTAACGACGGAGTTCGTATCTGGCTCAATCAGAGCCGGATTCACGACAACCACGCATCGCGCCGCCTCGATCAGGAAGAAGACCGAGTTCGAGCGCCTTTGAAAGAAGGCGAGAACCGTCTGCTGGCAAAAGTCGATCAGTTAGGAGGGGGATGGGGATTGTCAATAAAGGTCACTGATCCCAACGGCGGGCGGGCTGAGGGAGTTACGATGCGCATCGCGACTCGGTCACCGCTCACCAATCAAATCAAATCGGTAGAATTCAGCACCTCGGCGTTGATAATGAAAACGCCGGCGGGTGAACGACAATTGGTCGTAGCTAAAATGCTGTCAGGGGGACTCAAAGACGTCCGATGCCGCGTTTCTTCGCAAGACTGGGATGAACCGGTGGCCGTCGAGTTGGGGGATGTACCTCTGGGAGAGCGCAGCTTTGAATTGAAGATTCCTCCCGCCACCAAGTCTCTCAAGGTGATGGTAGAATCTTCTACCGATCGAAGGGAATTCACCGATATTCCAGTCCAGAAAACGCGGAGGTGGATGATTTACCTTGTCCAGCACGTCCATACGGATATTGGTTATACTCGTCCTCAGACTGAAATCCTTCCGGAACACTTACGTTATATCGATTATGCCCTGGATTACTGTGACCTGACCGATGACTATCCCGATGATGCTAAATTCCGTTGGACCTGTGAGACTACTTGGGCCGTACGCGAGTATCTCAAACGCCGCCCGGCGGTCCAAATCGAGCGTCTGAAAAAGCGGATCGAACAAGGGCGGATTGAAGTAGCGGGGATGTTTCTGAATATGGCCGAAATTGCCACCGAAAGCTCGCTGGCGGCTTCATTGCAGCCTATTCGGACACTGGAACACAGATATGGACTCCCTGTGCGCACCGCCATGCAAAACGACGTCAACGGGGCCGCCTGGTGCCTTGTGGATTACTTCAAAGGTATCGGAATCGAATATTTGACCATGGGTATCAATAAGACTCGTTCGTTGCTTCCTTTTGATATACCGACCGTGTTCTGGTGGGAATCTCCGTCGGGCAACCGGGTTCTGGCATTCCGGTCCGATCACTACCATGCCGGCAATATGTGGAAGATTCATACGGGCGACCTGGAGGCCTTCAAGGCCGGGCTTCTGGGCCATCTTGCCTCCCTTGAGGATAAGGGTTATCCATTCGATCGTATCGCGTTCAAATATTCCGGCTACCACACGGATAATTCCCCTCCGGCGACCATCGAGTGCGATCTAGTCAAACGATGGAACCAAATGTACGCCTGGCCGAAATTGCGAATTGCAACCGCTCATGAGTTTTTGCAGTACGTTAAAGAGAACCACGCGAGCGAGCTACCCGTGCATCGACAAGCGTGGCCGGATTGGTGGACGGACGGTTTTGGGTCCGCGGCTCGTGAAACAGCGGCCTCGCGCGACACGCACTCCGCCATGCAGATCAACCAAACTCTTCTCGCAATGGCGTCTTCACTGGGCGCCCGGATTAAGCCTTCGGCCATGGGGCGGGTGGATGACATCCAAGATAAGCTGTTATTCTACGATGAGCATACCTACGGGGCTGCCGAAAGCATCTCAGATCCCATGGCGGAGAACAGCATGACGCAATGGGGAGAGAAATCGTCGTACGTGTGGGAGGCGGTGAAAAACTCAGGTCTCTTGCATGAGGAAGCGATGGGCTTACTACAGGAATTCCTTCCGCAACAGGACGTTTCTTCGATTGCCGTGTTCAATACATTAAACTTTAAGCGTTCGGGTCTTGTCACTGTTTTCATCGATCACGAAATCCTTCCTACGAATAAAGAGTTTCATATCCTCAATACCGCCACAGGCAAAGACGCTCCCGTCCAGTTGCTGCGTAGCCGGGCCGAGGGTTCGTATTGGGCATTATGGGTGGAAGACGTTCCTCCAGTGGGATACGTTATTTATCGAATCGAAGTGGGTGAATCCCAACGGGTTCATGAGACCAACAATGACAATAATCCGTTTCTGATGACGAATTCGCACTACACTTTGAAGCTCGATCCTAAAACCGCCGCGGTAGAAAGCCTAATCGACAAATCGACCGGGCGAGAGCTGGTTGATGATCGATGCGAACGGAAACTGGGGCAGTTGATTTACGAGTCGCTTGCGGGAGGGCGTGACTTCTATCCTGACGCTTTCACCCGAACAAGCTCTCGAAATATCAGGGTCCAAAACGGAGCGGACGGTCCGATATGGAAAAGCAGGAATATCACTGCTGATCTTGATGGCTGTGCCAATCCGGGCGGCGCGAGGTGCGAAATCCGCTTGTTCGAAACGGAAAAACGTATCGAATTCCGATTCAAAATCCGGAAGAATCCGGTGACCGATCCCGAGGCGGTTTATGTCGCGTTTCCGTTCAAACTCCCGGATGGGACCATCGTTTATGAAGCGCAAGGGGGATTCGTGACGCCGGGCGACAATCAAATTCCCCGGTCGTCATCGGACTGGCAGACAGTCCAGAATTTCATCTCCGTTCGCAACTCGAACGAGCAGATCGTCCTGGTTAGCGACCAAGCTCCTCTGGTTCAGTTCGGCGGCATCAATCTTGGCAAATGGCAGGAACGCGCCGTGATTGAAAGGCCTTACGTCTTCTCTTGGGTTATGAACAACTATTGGTTCACCAATTTCCGTGCCAGCCAGGAAGGTGAGATCGGATTCAATTACGCCGTCACCTCAATCTCAGAGCCGAGTAACACGATGGCCGTTCAATTCGGCTGGAAGACGCGGGTTCCCCTGGTCGCACGCGTGCTGCCGCCGCGTCTGGCTCCAGCGAATCGTTACCCGGTTTCCCTGTCTGTTTTGGGCTGGGATGCGCAGAATTTGCTTCTGGTTGAAGCGTATCCTTCACGGCACGGCGCCGGAATCATTCTGCATATCCGCGAAATTGAAGGTCGGGACGCGACACTCAATTTTACCTCAGAGAAAACCCCCACGCCCATCCGACAAGTCGATGAAGTCAACGTCCTGGAGGAAGCCTTAATCCAAAACAAGCCGAAACTGTCTTTCAAGCCCTATGAAACGAAATTCGTACGAGTACTATTCTGACTTTCGATTTTGCAGAAGTCTTTTAGAGATTTGGAAAGGGAATCAAGATATGTATAGAGGATCTGTTTTTCTGTTGGCCGTTGCATTGACGCTTTCACAGGCGGGAATGTGCGCACCTGGTGCTTTTGCTTCTGAAGAAAGACTTCCGGTCGACTGCGTGGATCCGATGCTGGGGACGGCAAGCTCAAGGTGGATGCTTTATCCCGGCCCGAGCATGCCTTTTGGTATGGTTAAGCTCAGCCCTGACAACCAAAAACAAGGCTGGAAGGCCGGATATGAATACACGATTGAGAACATCGCAGGCTTTAGCCACATTCATTCGTGGACGATGGCCGGCCTGTTAACCATGCCTATCACAGGGAAGCCTCAGATAGTCCCCGGACCGGAAAATGAGCCGGACAAAGGGTATCGATCAAGGTTCAGTCACGATACCGAGGTCGCATCTCCGGGATATTACGCGGTCACTCTCGAAGATTACCGCATCCGGGCAGAGTTGACTTCAACAACTAGAAGCGGTTTTCAGCGATACACATTTCCCAAGGCGGATGAAGCGTATATTCTCTTCGACCTCAAATTCCCCACGGAGTATGGATTCGACGTGCTGGATGCCTGCATCGAAAAGGTTAGTGACACTGAGATTCGGGGCTATTCGAAACAACAGGCCGGCCGATACGCCAAATGGAATGAATATACCGTTCATTTTGTCGTGAGATTCAGCAAACCCTTCGATTCCTTTGGAGGCTGGACGGGCGGGATAATTCATCAAGCTGTCAACAAAGTTGCGGGCAAAGGGGACGTTGGCGCTTTTGTAAGCTATTCGACTTCCAAAGGCGAAATGATCAAGATCAAGACTGGAATTTCACTGGTTAGTATTGACCAGGCCCGTCTGAATCTGGAAACCGAAACGTCGCGATTCGGATGGGATTTTGACGCGGTGAGAAATCACGCTCGTAAGACGTGGAATGATTTGCTGAGTAAACTTGAGGTCGAGGGCGGGTCTGAAATCGACCGAATCAAATTCTACACCAATCTGTACCGTTCCTACTGCGCCCGAACCATTTGGAGTGACGTGAATGGAAAATACGTGGACATGTATGAAAAGGTCGAACAACTACAAGATCCG
>JARRQQ010000349.1:0-8811 GCA_037381725.1 Sedimentisphaerales bacterium | reverse complement strand
GTGGCGATGGATCAAATCTTCACGTTCTGGACGACCCTTACGCCGAGAACTGTTTTCGAGAACGTCTATGAGCTGCCCTCAGGACATTACATGATGGTTTCCGGTGGCAAGGTGACATTCAAGAAGTACTGGGGCATCCCGTTGTGTCCTCGCGAGGAGCAATTGGACCTGCCGCCACAAGACGTTTGCGCGCGGGTCCAACAACTTCTGCATGATGCGATTCGCCTGCGGTTGCGGGCCGACGTACCGGTCGGCTGCTACCTCAGCGGCGGCCTCGATTCTTCAGGAGTAACCGCCTCGGTCGTCAAGAACTTCGATAGCGACGTCAGGACATTTGGGATCCGTTTCGAAGAAAGCAATTTCGACGAAGCCAAGCATCAAAGCCGGATGGTCTCATACCTGAACGTCAATCACACGGACTTGCATGCGACAAACGAGAATATCGGCGCGTCGCTGCCGGACTGCCTGTGGCATTGCGAGAAGCCTTTGCTGCGAACCGCGCCCGTTCCGCTATACCTGCTTTCCGACGTCGTGCACAAGAGCGGTTTCAAGGTGGTTCTCACCGGCGAAGGTGCTGACGAGGTGTTTGCCGGCTACAATATCTTCCGCGAGGCCAAGGCCCGGCGCTTCTGGGCGAAGTCGCCCGATTCGCCGAGACGAGCGGCCCTGATCGGCCAGCTTTATCCCTACATCTTCAGCAACCCTCGACTGACGCACATGTTGCGATCATTCTTTGGCCGGGACCTGGACAGAACGGATGATCCCCTCTTTTCACATCTGATCAGATGGGGCAACACGAGCCGGCTCAAGACGTTTTTCTCGAACGAGCTGCGGGCCGAGATCGGGTCGTACAGCGGCTACGATCAGGTCCGGGAGAGTCTTCCGGCAACCTACGCGCGGGCCGACAATCTGGCCAAGGCTCAGTACCTTGAGACGGCCATCTTCCTGAGCAATTATCTGCTCTCTTCGCAGGGCGACCGCGTGGCGATGGCCCACTCCGTGGAGATTCGCGTGCCGTTCCTGGACTTCCGCGTGATCGATTTCATGGGCCGCGTCCCCGCCAAGTGGAAAATCTTAGGCTTGAATGAGAAGCATATTCTCAAGAAATGCTTCAGCGAAGTCTTGCCCGACGACATTATCAACCGCCCGAAGAACCCGTACCGGGCGCCGATCAAGCAGAGCCTGCTCAACCACAAGACGACCGAGTACACCCAGGAAGCATTATCGGAGAGTTCCATCGAGAAGGCGGGTCTGTTCGACGCCGGCCGGGTCGGGAAGCTGTTGCGAAAGATTCAGGCGGCGTCACATCCGAGCGAGATCGAGGATATGGCGCTGGCGGGAATTCTGTCCTCCCAGATTATTCATCGGCAGTTCATGCAGGACTTCCGAGCCGGGCACGCCGAGCCGGTCAGTCCCGATCTGGTGGTGGATCGAAGATCGCAAGCGCTGCGATCGGTGGGCTGAGAAATGAGGCTATCCATGATGAGCACTCATCCCGTTTGTTATTGAGGAGATACAGAGATGATAGAATTCGATCCGACATTGGTGCATGGCTGGCTGTCCCGCTCGGCCCGTCGCTTTCCGGAGAAGGTAGCGCTTGTATGTGGCGACCAACGCTGGACGTACAAGACGCTCGAGCAGTACACGAACCACCTGGCGCATGCACTGGGTAAGGCCGGCGTTCAGCGCCATGACAGGGTCGTGGTGCTCATGGAGAACTCCGCGGAGACCGTGATCTCGCTGTACGGCATCTTGAAAGCCGGCGGCGCCTTCACCATCCTGGCCGGTTCGATCAAGGGGGCTAAGCTAAGATACATCTTGAAGAATTCCGGCGCCACCACGCTCATCGCACATACGGGTAAGGCCGCCGTAGTGGCGGATGCGCTGGGTGATGAAACGGCCGGCTGCAGAGTGATCTGGGTGGGGCCCAAGGAGCGGATTCCGGATACGTTCGCAGGTTTGTCGCTGAGCTGGGACGACATCTTCTCCGACGTGGGCGCAGATGTCCGAGAAGACGGCGAGCTGCCGCGCTGCATCGACGTGGATCTGGCCACGCTGATCTATACCTCCGGCTCGACGGGTGAGCCCAAGGGTGTCATGTCCACGCATCACAACATGGTTTCGGCCGCCCGAAGCATCGTTCAGTACATCGGAAACGTCGAAGACGACATCATTTTGGACGTCCTGCCTCTCTCGTTCGACTATGGCTTGTATCAAGTCCTCATGGCGTTCATGTTCGGCGGCACGGTTGTTCTCGAAAAGTCGTTCCTATACCTCCACAGCGTCCTGGACCGCATCGTTCAGGAGAGAGTGACCGGGTTCCCGATCGTACCAACCGTTGTGGCAATGCTCCTGAAGATGCAGGATTTGACAAAGTACGATCTCAGCTCACTTCGGTACATGACCAACACCGGCGCGGCTCTGCCCGTCGAGCACATCCGCAAGCTCCGGAACCTGTTTCCACACGTCACGATGATTTCCATGTTCGGTTTGACCGAGTGCAAGCGGGTTTCCTACCTGCCGCCGGAAGAGCTGGATGAAAGGCCGTCCTCGGTGGGCCAGGCCATGCCGAACTGCGAGGTGTCTGTCGTGGATGAAGAGGGCAACGTGGTCCCGCCGGGCGAGACGGGAGAGTTGATTATCCGTGGCTCGAACGTCATGCAAGGCTACTGGGGCGATTCCGTCCTGACGGCCAGGACCTACCGTGATGGACCCTATCCAGCCGGGAGAATCCTCTATTCCGGCGACTACTTCCGTCAGGACGAGAAGGGATTCCTGTATTTCCTGGGCAGGAAGGATGACATGATCAAGAGCAAGGGCGAGCGGATCAGCGCCAAGGAGGTGGAGAACAACATCTGCGGTATGGAGGGTGTTACGGAAGTGGCTGTGATTGGACTGCCCGACGAGATTCTCGGCCAGGCCATCAAGGCCTACATCGTGCCCGCCGCAGACGCGGAACTGACCGATAGGCAAGTCTTGAAGTACTGTTCGGAGCATATGGAGACCTTCATGGTCCCGAAGTATGTCGAGTTTATGGACAGCCTGCCCAAGACGCCGAATGGAAAGATCGACAAGAAGCAGCTCAAGGCAAAGGAGGAGCCGAGCCTGTCGCACTGACCCGCGCAGATATGGATGGTGACATGTCAGACACAGTTGCGCAATCTGAAGACGTGACGTTGTTCGAATCGTATGGACGTCTCATCAATCCGTCCTATCCCGCTTTCCTGAACAAACTGGGATTGGACAGGGTGGCCGTCAAGGCCGAGGGTGCGACCATCACCGACTCGGCCGGCAAGACGTATATCGACTGTGTCGGGGGCTACGGCTTATTCAACGTGGGTCATAATAATGCGGAGATTGTTCGGGCACTCACCGATCAGTTAGCCCAGCGACAATTACTCACCAAGCCGCTCATCAGCGAGGTCCAGGTGCAAATGGCGGAGCGCCTGGCCGAAATCGCGCCGGGGGAACTATGCTGCTCTTTCGTTCTCAACAGCGGATCGGAAGCGATTGACTGCGCTATCAAGTTGGTCAGGCTTCAGAGAGGCTCCAAGACAATCATTACGGCCCAGAGGTCCTTTCATGGCCACACGTTCGGCGCGCTGACGGCTTCGGGCATTCCTGCTTTCAAGAGGGCGTTTCAGCCGCTCTTGCCGGGTTTCGTGAGCGTCCCGTTCGGTGACCTCGATGCTCTCGAACAATCGATCTCGGGTGAAACCGCTGCCATCTTGATTGAGCCGGTCCAACATGAAGCGGGGATTCTCTTGCCGTTGGAAGGCTATCTGCAAGGGGTACGGAGGCTTTGCGACCAGCACGGACTGATTCTAATATTGGACGAGATCAAGACGGGACTTGGCAAGACCGGTTCCATGTTTGCCTGCGAGCATTTCGGCGTCGTCCCAGACGTTCTTGTGTTGGGCAAATCGCTGGGCGGTGGATTGATTCCGTGCGGGGCGGTGGTTGCCACCAGCGCCTTATGGAAGAGGTTCGGGCTGAGCTTTCCGATGTCCGCCTCGTCTTATGCGGGCAACGTGCTCGTCTGCCGGGCCGGCCTTACAACGATCGAGTGTATTCGAGCAGGGAATCTGCTCAGAGAGTGTGCGGAAAAGGGCGAGCTGCTGCTTCGCTCTTTCAGAGAGCACGCCGAGCAGTACCCAGCAATCTTGCGTTCAGCGAACGGCTTGGGTCTGCTCATCGGCATCGAAACACAAAGTGGGAAGATAGCGCTCGAATTGGCGCGTAAAATGATTCAACGCGGCGTCCTGATGGTTCCGGCTTTCGGCAATTCGTCGGTGCTGATGGTGGAGCCGCCGCTTGTTATATCCTTCGAGCAAGTCCGTGCAGTCGTCGATGCGTTCGCGCAGGCGTGCGCGGAATTGAGCCGCACTGAATAAGACCAGGGGGTGCTTTATGCAAACGTGTAAGAAATGCGTGCTGAATGAACTTTTCCCGGGGATCAGCTTTGACGAAGAAGGCGTGTGCAATTTCTGTCGCACGACAAAGAGTGTCGACCAGCGTCTCTCCATGCGGGACAAGTACGAAGCCAGATTCCGGCAACTGATCGAAGAACACAAAGGTAAGGCAAGCTACGACTGCCTGGTTGCCTACAGCGGCGGCAAGGACAGCACATATACGCTCCATCTGCTGAGAGAGCGCTACAACCTTCGCTGTCTGGCGTATTCGTTCGACAACTGGTTTCAGTCGGAGACCGCCAGGCGCAACATCCGGGCTGTCCTGAGCAGCATCAACGTCGATCACTGGACCGTGACGCCCAACTTCGAGAGCATGAGACAAATCGTGGTCGCTTCGGCGTCGGATGATTTGTACTCGGCCAAAGCCCTCGTCAGAGCGTCGAGCGTGTGCACGAGCTGCATCTCGATGGTGCGTTTCATCGGCTTTCGCCTCACGATCGAGCAGGAGATTCCTTTCCTGGTCTTCGGGATGTCGCCGGGCCAGGCGCCGATTGCCACGGCGGTGGTGAAGACCAACGCGCAGATGGTCAAGGCCATGCAGGAAAATCTGCTCCGGCCGTTGGAGAAGCAATTGGGCGATGTCGTCAAGCCGTTCTTCCTGGAGCAACGGCACTTCGATAAGCCGGAAGCATTCTCGAAACCGCTCGCGGGTATGGATGGACCAAGCCCGACGATACGGACGCGAACTCCACTAACTGTCTGCTGAACGCGTTCGCCAACAAGGTCCACGTCGAGAAGTTCGGTTTCAATCCCTACGCCTACGAGATCGCCGAGCTGGTCCGCGCCGGATGTATGACACGGGAGGAGGGCATGGGCCGGCTTGAAAAAGCGTTCCCTGCCGAGCAAATCTCGGCGGTCGAGCGGAAGCTCGGGATCGAGTCGTCCACGAAGTGACCGATGCAAACCGCTGAATTCTGAGGAGTCGTTATCGATGTCAAATCTCGCTGAAGGCCAGGCCGGCCTCGGCACTGATGGACGCCGGGAGGCACTCGGCGATAGGGCAGTGAAGGCGCAGTCCTACGCATTGCCCGAAGTCGGTTCCGCGGCGCTCGCACGGCACGCCCGGATCGCCAGTGTGGAACGTCTGCGCATCCTGGCGATATTTGGTATCGTCTGGTTTCATTCGGAAAATGCTTCCGGAAGGTCGATAGGATACGCGGGTTTGCCCATCTTTCTTATGCTTTTCTACGCCCTTTCCGTTCGTAAGTCGAAACCGGAGGACTTCTTCGTTTTCGCCAAAAAGAAGGCCAGACGCCTGTTAAAGCCCTGGATATTCTGGGTCGTCGTGTACACGGTCTGTATGGTTGCCAAGCAGATGATGGAAGGCGCGAGCGTATCGAAGGTCTTTTCCAACTTCATCATTCTTGCGGGTCCCAGGATTCATTTGTGGTACATGCCTTTTGCATTCTTGTCCGGCTTGCTCGTCAACTCATTACAGCGTACGACCCAGCGCGTGTCGCCCCGTGTTCTCGTACTGGGCGGAGCGCTGGCCGGCGGCTTCCTCTTGTTCTGTTGCTCGACGGCGACGACGTTCATCACCATGATGGCTGTCAAGTGGAACACCCCTAGTCCGCAGTGGATATTTGCCTTGCCGGCTATTCCGCTGGGCTTCTCTATCGGAAGGGTCTACTCTTCATTTGGCGGACAAGTCCGAAGGCAGCGGCTACTGTACCTTTGCATTGTCGTGGCTGTCGAGGTCGTGTGCGTCACGATGCTCTGCTTTCACTATGTTCAACTGATTATTCCGTACGGTATCGCCATAGTATTTGTCTGCGTGGCATTCCTCGGTAAGGCCCGATGCAGCGAAACGTTGCTGAAGCTATCTTCGGTGACTTTCGGCATTTACCTGATCCATCCTCTGATCGGATCGATATTTGACTTTAGCGGACTATGCACGGCGTATCCGTTTGTAACCATAACCACGATTTTCATCGTGTCTGCACTCATCATCATGGTGCTTCAAAAGACTCCATTGAAGCAATTTGTGTGATTGCCTTGTTGCTTATCGTATGCAAACCATGAAGCAAAATGCCAACGCCGTTATACTCGTGGGCAGTCGAGATTTCGGGCGGTGCCCCCTGGCCTCGCGCCTGACGACGGCGCTGTGGCCCGTCGTTGGGGAACCCGTTCTCGATCGGCTCCTGAAACATCTTGCCTATCAGGGAATTCGTCGGGCGGTCATCTGCGCCAGCGAGAAAGATCTGGAACTGTCCGAATCCATTCGCGGCGACAATCGTCTGGAGTTGGGATTTCTGAATGAGTCGTTGCCCGTCGGGACGGCGGGGTGTTTACGCGACGCGGCGGGCGGCGAGGACGACGCATTGTCGCTCGTGTTTCCCGCCGGGCTGGTATCTCCGCCCGACATTGCGGCGCTCATCGATGCCCATGAGAAAGGCCGATCCGACCTGACCGTTCTCTTGAACCCGGGTTGTGGCAACGGGACGACGGCGGGTTCCGCTTCAGGAATCTACGTGATGGAATCCCGAGTCTTAGCACACGTGCCGGAAGCCGGCTACGTGGACATCAAAGAAGGCCTCATTCCCGGACTGCTTCGAGCGGGCAGGACCGTCCACGCGGCCACGTCGGCGCGGCACGCGGGCAACTTCCGCAACTGGCGGGAGTATTTGTACGCCGTCGCCGATTATCTCGAACGCGCGCCAGCACTGCCGCGGGATCTAACGTGCGTCAGAAGCGGGACGTCCCGAAACGTGTGGGTCGCCGCCGATGCAAAGATCGATCCTACAGCCAGGATTCAAGGGCCGGTTGTTGTGATGAACGGTGCCACCGTCTCGAAGGGGGCGGTTGTTCTGGGGCCGACTATACTCGGACGCCGGGTGAGCGTTGGGCAGGACAGCGTCGTCGTGGGCAGTATCGTCTGGGACGATGCGCACATAGACTCGAAGTGCGCGGTTCGCCGGAGCGTGGTAGATTCCCATGCGGTTGTGCGAACCGGCGCCCTCGTCGAAGAGACGGCTGTGGCATTCGAGCAAACCAGCTTCTTGGCGGATCGAGTCGGGCGAGCCGCCGGCGTTGCAAGACGCGCCGAGGCCCGGTTGCGACGCGCCGCCAGATCCCAGCTTGGAAGAATCGTCAGGGCCGTGCCACGTGAGATTCGTCCGACGAAGAATAGAGCGCTGGCGTACCTTGGCGCCGTTGCTTTGCTGGCGGCCTTGCTTTGGTCGTACAGGCCCGGTCTCACGGACCTCTGGAATCTCTGGCATCGGAGCGATGAATACTCCGTCGGCATGATCGTTCCATTTCTCGCCCTGTACGTGCTCTGGTCGAGGCGCAATGTGTTCGCCGGCTGCCCGGTCAGGCCGTCCGTCTGGGGTTTGTTTGTTTTTATCGGAGCGCAGTTCATCCGATTCTTCGGGCTATTCTTTATGTACAACTCCGCCGAGCGGTTTTCTATCATCGTGAGTATTGCGGGTCTCGTGTTGCTGTTGTTCGGCTGGCAGATCTTCCGAAAGGCATTTACGATCTTGCTGTTCTTGTGCCTGACGCTGCCTCCGCCGAACTTGATTCAGAACTATACCGTGCTGCACTTGCAGCATTGGGCGACCTCATCGGCGGTGTTCTGCCTCGAAATGATCGGCTGCGGGGTGGTCCAGGAGGGCAATACAATCCACATCGGCCAGACGAGCGTCGAGGTGGCCTACGCGTGCAACGGCCTGAGAATGATAACCGCCTTCTTCGTGATTAGCGGCCTGGTGGTCCTGCTGGTCAGCCGCGCCTGGTGGGAGAAGCTGATCGTCTTGATCTCCAGCTTGCCGATCGCGCTGTTGTGCAACACCGCGCGCCTGACGATCACGGCTTTTGCACTGACCAAGCTCAAAGGTCAGTTCTGGGACGACTTGTTCCACGACTTCGGCGGATATGCGATGATGCCCCTCGCTCTGGCCATCGTCGTCATCGAGCTTTGGCTTCTGACCAAGCTAACCACACTTCCCGAGGCGGAAGACGCAATCATCGTTACACGTCAAAGGGCATGAGTCAACGTACATGGAGGTCCATTTTGGAAAAGACGACCAAATGGGTCCTGGAATGCTGAAAAGTATAATCATAATTAAAGGAAGAACGCAATGAACGAGATCGAGAGGTATCAAGAGCCGGCGATTGGACAGGAAGTGCTAGACTGGCAGACGCCACCCGTCTCCGAGAGCCAGGGCAGTTCACAGGTGATGGCGGGGATCACCCGCCGGTGGTACATCGTGGTGCTGATCTTTCTGCTTCTGTGCGGACCCGGCATACCGGCCGTCTGGTTGCTGACCAAACCGCAATATGAAGTCGTCGGCGCCGTCCGAGTCGCTCCCGTTATGCCGAACATCATCGATGAGAC
>JARRQQ010000348.1:0-5188 GCA_037381725.1 Sedimentisphaerales bacterium | reverse complement strand
GCCAGGCACAATAGCAAGCTTGAGAGAAGTGTTTTGTGCCGTACTGGTATCACGTCTTAGCTCCGGTGGTATCGCGGACGGTATAGAGGAACACACCCACCCTTCCGGCCGCTGACCCCCACAACCACAACTATGGTTTCTTCCTAGAATTCTTCCTCTTATGATACCAGAAACGGCTTCGATTTTCAAGCAAATTGTGCCGGCGGTTCTGATAATTTGACGCGCCCTAATGGTAGCAAGCGGCATTCCGGAAAAGTTCTCGTCAAATCTTGCCGATATTCGACAGATGTGCTATACTTGGCCCGGATGGTTAGCTGTTTTCCGTGGTAGGTCTTCTAAAACGATGAAGGTGATTTTGGATTCTACGCAAATTGGCCAAATTCTCGAGGATTTGGCGGATCGGATTGTGGGCGATTTGGACCCTGAGCAGGAGGTCGCGGTCATCGGCGTCCGCAGCCGGGGCGAAATCCTGGCACAGAGGTTGTCCGGCGGGTTGTCTAAGGCTCTGGTTAAGGACGTGCCCTGCGGTACCTTGGATATCACGCTCTACCGGGATGATCTGAATTCGCCACAGGGAATGACTCAGCCTGAGGTTCGGACGACTGAAATCGGCTTTGACGTGGATGATAAGGTCATTATCCTCGTGGATGACGTGCTGTATACGGGCAGATCGGCGCGAGCGGCGATGGACGCTTTGATCGACTTGGGGCGGCCCCGGGCGATAAAGTTGGCGGTTCTTGTAGTCAGGGCGGGACGAGAAGTGCCGGTCCACGCGGACTACGCCGGCTACGAGACGGATGCAGGGCCGGACGAGGTCGTGCAGGTCAATCTCACCGAGTCGGATGGAAGAGAGCAGGTCATCATTGAGTGATAAGCGTTGCGTGTCGGACTTAGAGTAACGGATTCTGAGACACGACGAAGATGGCAGTCAGGAAGCCAAGAAAACTCAACTGGCATCACAAGCACTTGCTTGGCCTGAGAGAGCTCACGGCCGACGAGATCTCGTTCATTCTTGATACGGCCATGGGCTTCGAGCAAGTCAGCACGCGGTCGGTGAAGAAGGCGCCTCCTCTGCGGGGTAAGGTGGTCGTGAATCTGTTTTTCGAGGACAGCACGCGTACGCGAAACAGTTTCGCCCTGGCGGCCAATCGTTTGAGCGCGGACATCATAGAGTTCACGAAGAAGGATAGCTCGGTCAGCAAGGGTGAGACGCTGCTCGACACCGCCAGAAACCTGGAGGCGATGGGGATCGACATTGTCGTGGTGCGCCATAGCGCGGGAGGCGCTCCGAGATTTTTGTCTCGGAACATCAACGCTTGCGTAGTCAATGCCGGCGACGGATTTTGCGAGCATCCGACGCAGGGCCTGCTCGACGTTTATACGATTCGCAAGATCAAGGGGAGCCTAAAAGGTCTGAAGGTTGCCATCGTCGGCGACGTCGCGCACTCGCGCGTAGCGCGCAGCGACATGTGGGCGATGACGAAGCTCGGTGCCGAGGTAACGTTTGTCGGCCCGCCGACACTAATGCCGGGCCAGGTGGACAGGCTGCCCGTCAAGGTGAGCTATCGCCTCGACGACGTGATCGACAAGGTTGATGTGATCAACATGCTTCGGATTCAATTCGAGCGACTTGGCGGCAATCCTTTTCCGTCGATTCGAGAGTACTCGCACTATTTCGGACTGACGGTCGAGCGGATGAAGAAAGCCAAGCCCGAGATTCTCGTGATGCACCCGGGGCCGATCAATCGGGGGCTGGAGATGGAGAGCGAGGTGGCCGACGGGCGGAACAGCGTGATCCTGGAACAGGTCACAAACGGTTTGGCGGTGCGAATGGCCGTGTTGTTTCTGGTCAATCAGGCCGCGGCGCAAAACACGTAATGCACCAGATTTACTAGGTGATGAGGATGAAGAAGCAAGTGCTCATATCGGAGGTGTCGGCTCTCATCCTTAGCCAGGTTGTTCCATAGCAAGAGATTTGTATGGATTCAGTGCTCCTGATAGAAAATGGAAGAGTCGTGGACCCGGCGAACGGCATCGACCGCGTGTGTGACGTGCTGATCGTCAATGGCAAGGTCGAGAAAGTGGGGAACGTGAAGGGGGACCCAAGGCTCCCGACGCAAGGCTGCAAGACGATTGACGCGGCCGATAAGCTGGTGACGCCGGGCCTGATCGACATGCACGTTCATTTTCGCGAGCCGGGTGATGAGGAAGAAGAGACAATCGCCAGCGGCTCCCAAGCGGCGGTGGCGGCGGGATTCACTTCCGTGGTCTGCATGCCGAACACGAATCCCGTGGTCGAAAACGAAACCGATGTCGAGTACATTCATCGCAAAGCCCGACAGGCCAGGAAGACGCACGTTTATACGATGGGAGCGATGACGAAAGGACTCCAGGGCGTCGAGCTTGCGGAGATGGGTTTCATGGCCGAAGCGGGGGCCGTCGGATTCACGGACGACGGAAACGGGGTCCAGGACCCGGGCGTCATGCTGCGCGCATTGAAATACGCCGCGATGTTCGACGCCGTGATCGCCCAGCACTGTCAGGACGAGCGGATCGCGGGACGCGGCGCGATGAATGCGGGCTACTATTCGACCATCCTCGGCTTGCCGGGGATTGACCCACTGGCAGAAGAAGCGATGCTCTGGCGGGATATCCAGCTCGTCCGAAAAACGAAGGCTCGCTATCACGCCCAGCACATCTCGACGGCGGGATCGGTCGAGCTCATCAGGGGAGCCAAGGCCGACGATCTGCCGGTTTCCTGCGAAGTGACGCCGCATCATCTGCTCCTGACGGAAGAATGTTGCGCCGAATACGATACGAATTATAAGGTGAATCCACCTCTGCGAAGTGAGAGGGACGTTGAGGCGTTGAAAGAAGCCATCGCCGATGGGCTGGTCGACGTGCTGGCGACGGACCATGCTCCACATCTGCAAAGCGAAAAGGAGCTGGAATTTTTAACCGCCCCTTGCGGCATTGCCTCTCTGGAATGCGCATTAGCTTTATATATCAAAGCCCTTATCGAGCCGGGCGTTGTGGATTGGCCGGGCTTGATTCGCCTCGTGACGAAGAACCCGGCTACGATCATCGGTATTGAGAAGGGCACGCTCAGCAAAGGCGGCCAGGCGGACGTCACGATCATCGATCCGAACACTGAATATGAGATTGACGTGAACACATTCCACTCGAAGAGCCGGAATTGCCCCTACCACGGCTGGAAGGTCAAAGGCAAGGTTGAGAAGACAATTGTCGGCGGTGAGATCAGATTTGAAGCATAGGATATGTTTATTATTGACGGCACGAATTTGTCACACGCGATCTACAACGTTGGGGCAGATTCCGACGCGATCAGCGACGTTGCGCTGTGTCGGGCTGTGAGCAATTTTCTCACGCTGACGGCTGAGAAAGGCGAGATCATTTTTGACGGCGCCGGGCCGGGTGACAAGACCGGCTTCGATAACATCGCGAATGTGGAGGTCTCGTTCGCCGGACCGACCAGCGACGCCGACACGGTCATCGAGGACAAGATCAGGGCCAGCACGGCGCCGAAAAGTCTGACCGTCGTGAGCAGCGACCGGAGGCTGCGAAAGGCGGCGGCGACCCGGAAAGCCGCGTCCGTGAAGTCGGAGGTCTTCTGGACCGACGTGCAGAGGCGATTGAGCCGGAAGACGAAGACCAAAGAGCCCGCCGCCAAGCGCCAGGGAATCAGCGCCAGCGAGACGGAACAGTGGCTGGATTTTTTTGGCCTTGAGCAGTAGGGTCTTCGTGCCGATAGACACACTGGCAACATATTAAAGGCCCTTTTGAGAGGACAAAGGCTATGAAATGCCCAGCGTGTGAACACCAATTGCAGGAAGTGACGGTCGAAGACATTGTCGTCGATGTATGTCAGGGCGGTTGCGGTGGCATCTGGTTTGACATTTTTGAGCTCAACAAATTCGACGAACCCCGCGAGTTGACGGGCGAACAATTATTGGACATAGAACAAGACGAGAGCCTGGTTATTGACCGCAACAAAAGGCTAAAATGTCCGAAGTGCGACAATGTGGTCATGATGCGGCATTTCTTCAGCGTCAAGAAGGAAGTTGAAGTCGATGAATGTCCCAATTGTGGAGGTTTCTGGTTGGACGCCGGTGAATTGGGCAAGATTCGCAGCCTTTTTGACACAGAAGAAGAACGGCACCAGGCGGCACGTGAATACTTCTCGGAGATCTTCGGTGGTGAACTGGCCGCGATGGAAGCAAGAGACCAGGCAAAGCTCGACAAAGTCCGAAAAATCGCCAACATGTTCCGGTTTGTCTGCCCGAGCTACTATATTCCAGGTAAGCAGGATTGGGGAGCCTTTTAGCCGGTTGATAGTAGCCTGACGTATAAAATACTCTCGTATACTTCAAGGCCCCCATATTCTCACAAGATACGGGGGCCATGAAGCTGATCTCTGCAATTTGGTCTAGTAAGTGACGATCACGTACATGGTGTAGTCTACTAACCGCCGCCGGCTGTCGGATCTTGCCGCGATGGTCCAATCGCCCGGTCCGACGTCAATCGCGATTTCCTCGACCGGGTTCCACCAAGTGTTCGAATCCACCTCCGCGACCATCACTCCGTTGGGATCGTATATCCTCAAACGCAGGTCATTCCAGTCATTCCAGGCGAGATTGACGTACATGATCGCGGCGCCTGATACGGGAACCGTATGCTGTGATTCCGATCTCGGTGCGACCCGTCCGGTGAAGGTGAACTCTTCAGGTTCAGTGGGTGTTTCCAGTACGGTGACGGTCGTGCTGTCGGAATCGTTCGTGGTGTCATCATCGGCAACGTTGTGAGTAGCTGTCAGCAGGTGGTCGCCCAAAGCGGCGCCGGTTGTATTCAACGTGAACGCAAGCGTCAGCGAGGCTCCCGCCGCCAGGCCGTCGGTGATCGTCTGGGTCGAGACGCTTGTTCCGTCGTCCGTGAATGTGACGTGAATGGCGTTCCTAACGTTTCGGTTGCCGAGGTTCGTGACGGTGACGCTCACGTTTACTACGCTCCCCAGCACAGCGGGGCTGCTAGCTTCGATAGTCGTAATCGCCACGTCGGTAATGGGTGTCTCGACCGTAACATCCGTGCTCAAGGAATTGTTCGCGGTATTCGTCTCCTCGGGCAGTGTCCCCACGGTGGCGGTGAGCGTGTGGGTTCTGTCGGCACTCGC
>JARRQQ010000347.1:0-5196 GCA_037381725.1 Sedimentisphaerales bacterium | reverse complement strand
TCCAGGAGTTCTCGCCGAAGCTGCCGATGCCCCAGTCGGTATCCGCCATCCACGCCGCCTGGCCGACGTCGATCTGCCAGGCGTTGCGCGTGTAGCCGAAGTAGCTGTTGGGTTGGAGGCCGGTCGGGTTGCGCGTGGAGACTTTGGTCGCGGCGGGACACGTGCGCATCTTGTTGATGTCGGAATAGTACGGGCGGAGCGACTCCATGTAGGTGTCACTGTGCCTGCCGCCGATGTAGAAGGGGAGCTTGGAACTGTTGTCGGCCGCGTAGAGCTGATAGCACAGGCCCCATTGTTTCAGGGCGGCCATGCAGACGGTTCCCCGCACCTGTCGCCGGGCCATGCTCAGGGCGGAGGTCAGAATAGCCGTCAGCAACGCGATGATCGCGATCACTACCAGAAGCTCGATTAAGGTAAACCCGCCAAACGTAAGGCGGGTAAAGGCTCTCGATTTGGCCATGACGGGCCTCCAAGTCTCCGAGTTTACGTTTCCTGGTTCCAGCGTCGTCTGCTTATGACTTTGCCTTGCATATTGTACCACAATCCGCTGGTTTGATGCATACAAAAGGACTTGCTTCGCAAGGCTTCTTCGAATAGATCCCTCGACTGCGCTCGGGATGACGCAATCCGCCGGGTTTGCAGATTTCACTTGACTTTTTGCTTGATTTGTTGTATAATACATAACTAATATCACAGTCGTTGGTCGATGGTGAATGGTATTTGGTCACTAACGACAGACGACAGACGACGGACGACAGAAGACGGAGGACGGCGTGAAGGGGATCAGGGCATCAGACTATCAGGGTGTGGCGATCAGGGAAGCAGGAGACCTTTGTCATTGACTATCCGTTCGACTTCGCTCAGGACAGGTTTTACGATTTACTATTGACGATACCAAGGCATAAATTTACTACTTGTCCGGCGCTCCTTATGACGGACTTGCCCAGCGCTTCGTTTGACGGACTGACAAGTGTCTTTGCGCCTTGGTGTCTTCGTGGTTGAGAAGCTGTGTAAATCCGCGAAATCTGTGGCCAAAAAGAGCACAAGAATTCACAAAAAGTGCCATAAAATTGCAGATTTGTGCAAGTTCTTACGTAAATTCAACTTCATTCGTGGCCATTCGCGTGTATTCGTGGCTAACCTGAAAAAACAAACCCAATCTTGCGCACGGCGAGCTTTTACCAAGGATACAAGAGACTGCCACGGCCCTCCGGGCCTCGCAATGACAATTGCAGCCTTGTGGCTTCGTAGCAAAAAGTGCAAAACAAAGCCAATTTCCCAAAGGCGTACAGAACATAAGACCCTGTAAAATAGGGCTTTATGGAATAATTGCTGCCATTGACGGCGGGAGAAACAAAGCCAATCAAAGCCAATTTGGGGGGCGAGGTCAGGCTACGGGCTGCTTGATGTAGTGGCCGGACTCCATTGTGCCGGACCAGTCGTATTCCGCGTGGGCTTCGGCCTTGGCGGACCTTCTGCGGCTGCCGTTTTGGTGTGGTGGCGCAGGGGTAGTGGTGGATTTGGCGATGTTGAGCAGTACGCCCACCGCGGCCGCTGAGAGCAACATGCTGGTTCCGCCCGCACTGACGAAGGGCAGCGGAATGCCTTTTGTGGGCAGAACGACCGTCACGACGCCGATATTGAGGGCTGCCTGGATGGCGATGGCCAGGACGATGCCGCCGGCTAAGAGTCGGCCGAACCGGTCTTTACAACGCACGACGACCAGGATGCCTAGGGCGACCAGCACGATGAAGAGCAGGATGACGACGGCGTCGCCGATGAAGCCGAGCTCCTCGCCGATGATCGCGAAGATGAAATCCGTCGTGTCCTCGGGCAGATGGCCGTACTTGCAGATGCCCCGGCCCAGCCCTTTGCCCCACAGGCCGCCCGAGCCGAGGGCGATCAGCGACTGGTGCGGTTGGTAGTTGATCGTATCGGTCCATTTGTCCGGGTTCAGGAACGCGGTAATCCGCTGCATTCGGGTGGGAGAGTGCCTGACGGCGGCGTAAAAGGCGATTCCCAGTACTGGCAGAGGGGGCAGGATATGCCACTTGTTCGCCCCGGCGGTGATGAGCGTTAGGAAGGCCAAAAGCGAAATCAGGGCAGCCGTGCCGAAGTCTTCGACGATAATCAACGCCACGACCAGGCCGACGACCGCGCAGATGGGGACGAACCGCTTCCAGAACAGCTTGATCTCGTCGCCGATCTTGTCGCATACGGCCGGGAGGAAGAAAACGACCGCCCATTTCGCCAGCTCGGACGGCTGAAAGCTCATCGAGATAGGTCCGAGCGGGATTTTGATCCACCGGTAGTGCCTGTTGATCCTCGGCACAAAACCTGGAAAGATCGGGGAAAATCGCTGGATTAGGACGATCGCAAGGAGCACGATGCTCAGGGCCAGCACATAGACCGTCAGGTTCTTCGAGAAGCCGACCGAGAGGCTCAGCCGGCGATAATCGAAGCGCGAGACGCCGTACATGATAAGGCACGCCAACGGGAAAAACAGGGCCTGGCGCAGGCCGGGGTAGCTGTAGAACTTCTGGAAGTCGATTTCCTGGGCGATGTTCGCGCCGGCTGAAAAGACGAAGACCGTGCCGATCGCCATCAGCAGCACGACCACCATCGCGATGCAATCGGCGACCGGGTTGCTTTCGGTCTCAGCAATCAGCAGATGGCTCACGGCTCTAATATTCAAGGCTTTGGCGATCCTAGTGCCCTCGACTGTCAAGCGTCCCCGACAGGGATAGGCTGGGGCGACCACGCACCGTTGCCCCCATACTTAGTTATTCGGCTTTCCCGGCCCCTCAGCCGCAAAAATTGTTGACTGGCGGCCGCGCGAGGGCCTTCGCCGCCGGTTCGATTGGGCCGGAGTCGTGCTTGACAACGGATGTTGGTTCGCTTAGAGTGCGTTTTTCGTCCCGGCGGCCCGGGAGAACCTTATCGAGGAATCGAGCATTATGCCGGAGAGAGTCGTAACACGTTTTGCACCGTCACCGACGGGCTATTTGCACGTCGGAGGAGCCAGAACCGCCCTTTTTAACTGGCTCTGGGCCCGGCGAACGGGCGGAACGTTCATTCTTCGGATCGAGGACACGGACCAGAAGCGGAACACGCCGACCGCCATGCGGCAGGTCATGGACGATCTGAAATGGCTCGCCATCGAGTGGGACGAAGGTCCCGAGGTCGGCGGACCCAACGGGCCATATCTGCAATCCGAACGTAAGGACATTTACGACGAGCACATAGATAAACTATTGGCCGACGGGAAGGCGTACTATTGCTTCGAGACGCCGGAGGAGCTTGACGCCCTTCGCAAAGAAGCGGAGGCCCGAAAGAGCGCCTTGTTCTATCCCCGGCCGGAGAAATTCCCCACTTTCGAAGACGCCGAGAAAGCCCGCGCGGAAGGCCGGCCCGTCACAGTTCGCTTTGCGGTGCCCCAGGGGGCGCCTATCGTCGTTCAGGACATAGTCCGGGGCGAGATTACCTTCGCGGCCGACGAGATCGGCGATTTCATCATTCAAAAGAGCGACGGCTTTCCGACGTACAACTTCGCGTGCGTCGTGGACGATCGTTTGATGAACGTCACCCACGTCATTCGCGGCCAGGAGCACCTGAACAACACGCCGGGCCAGCAAGCGCTGTGGCAAGCCTTGTTCGCGGATACGCCGCTGCCGAAATACGCACACATGTCCGTTACGATCAGTGATACCGGCGGCAAACTCTCGAAGCGCGAACGGCCGAAGGCCCTCCTCGACGCGATTGAGGCTGCCTCCGACATCGACTCAGAGAAGCTCGCCGGAGCCGGTGGCATTAGTCCGGACGAGCTCGCTTCCTTTATCCAAGGCGAGACGACGCCGGACATGCCCAGTATCGACGCGATGGCCAAGTACCTCGGGGTCTCTCTGCCTGAGATTAACATCGTGGACTTCTTCAAGAGCGGCTACTTGCCTGAGACGATGGTGAATTTCCTGGCCCTTCTCGGCTGGAATCCCGGTGACAACCGTGAGATCATGCCGGTCGAGGAGCTGATTCAGGCGTTCGACCTTTCGCGACTGACGAAATCGAACAGCCTTTTCGACCGCCAGAAGCTGGTCGCTTTCAACACCGAGCACATGAAGATGATCCCCGAGGAAAGACTCCTTCAGCATTTCAAGGATTACATTCAAGTGATCGAGTCGCCGGTGGCCTCTGCGGATGATGAAACGCTGAAGAGAATCATAAAGTTGTGCGAAGGCGCGCGAACGCTTGCTGATATCGAGAGAAAATGCCGGTTCCTTTTCGTGGAGAACGACAAGATCGAATACGACGAGAAAGCCGTCAAGAAGGTCCTTCTCAAAAGCAACGGCTTGGCGAACCTGGCAACCGTGCGCGACAAGCTGGCGGCGATGGACGAGCTTTCCGAACAGGCCATCGAGGACATGCTCCGCGGTTTAGCCGAACAAAAGCAGGTGGGCCTGGGCAAAATCGCGCAGCCGTTGCGCGTCGCCCTGTGCGGAACCACCATCAGCCTGCCGATCTTCGATTCCGTTCAAATGTTAGGCAAAGAAAACACATTAAAGAGAATAGACGGCACTCTGCAGAGATTCGAGGCGCAAATTCAGGGAGGCTCTTCGTAGATATGTCACTGTTGGTTACAGGTTCGGTGGGGATAGATACGGTCAAGACGCCTTTTGGCATTAGCGAGAATTGCCTGGGCGGGTCGGTGGTCTATTTCAGTATGGCGGCCAGCTTCTTTTCGCCGGTGCGGTTCGTCGGGGCGGTCGGGGCGGATTGCCCGTTCGATCTGGCCGAGGTGTTTGCCGGAAGAGAGGTCGATCTGGCCGGCCTGGAGATCCGGCCCCAGAGCAAGACCTTTCGCTGGACCGGCTTGTACCACGGCGATATGGATAGTCGAACGACGGAGCACATGGAATTGAACGTTCTGGCCGAAGCGCCGCCGAAGGGGCCCGAGGCCTTCAAGAACAGCAAGCTTCTCTTTCTCGCCAACACGGCGCCGGCGCTTCAGCTCGAGCTGCTCGAACAGGTGGACGACCCGGTGTTCGTCGCCGCCGATACGATGGACTGTTGGATCCGCGACCATCTGCCCGACCTGGAGACGTTGCTCAAGAAGATCAATTGCCTAATCATCAATGAAGACGAAGCGCGGCTGCTGGCCGCCGAGCACAATCTGATTCGGGCGGCACAGGTCATATTGGA
>JARRQQ010000346.1:0-7553 GCA_037381725.1 Sedimentisphaerales bacterium | reverse complement strand
TCCGGATAGTCCGTGGATCGGCAACGTCTGGACCTTCACGACCGGTGCCTTCCTGCTCGTGGATGATTTCGAGAGCTACACCGACGATGATGCCGCCGGTGAAGCTATCTGGCAGACGTGGATCGACGGCTTTGGTGTTGCCGACAATGGCTCGCAGGTAGGCTATCTGGTCCCTCCGTACGCGGAACGGACGATTGTCCATAGTGGCTCTCAATCCATGCCCCTCTTGTATACCAACGAGGCCGGCGTGACAAATTCGGAGGCCGAGCGGACGTTGACGTGGCCGCGCGACTGGACGGAAGAGAACGTGGCAGAGCTGTCCCTCTGGTTCCAGGGCGATCCGGCTAACGCCGCCGACCCGTTGTATGTAGCGGTTGGCAACGCAGTCGTAGCCAATGATGATCCGACGGTGGCGCAGACCGATCAGTGGACACAATGGGTGATTCCGTTGCAGGAGTTTGCCGATCAGGGCGCCAACTTAAACAACGTCGGCGAGATCGCGGTCGGTCTGGGCAGCAAAGGCGGTGCCTCGGCCGGCGGATCGGGAACGATGTACATCGACGACATCCGGCTGTATCGAGCCGGGGAAGCGGCAGGTCAGTAATCAAGAATCCGGAAAACCTAAGGAGGTGACAAAATGACACGCTTAGCCATAGGTTGCATTTGCATTATCGTTAGTCTGTTTTTTGCGGGACAGAGCTACGCCGAAGTGGATTCCGACGCCGTGCTTGGCGTCTGGCTCCTTGACGAGGGAACGGGGGACGTAACTGAAGACGCCTCCGGGAACGGCAATGACGGCACGCTCATCAGCGCGCCCGAGTGGGTCGCCGGTCATTTCGGCAACGCCCTGGAGTTCAATGGCTCATCGAGCTACGTTAATTGCGGCAATGCCGAAACCCTAAATACCGAGGTCTTTTCCGTATCGTTTTGGTGCAATATCCCAAGCACTCAAGGATGGAACCATATCGTTTCAAAGGGTGAGCATCATGGCGGTGGCAATCCTGGCGCAGTAAATTGGGGCGTTATGATGTACGACGGCCAGGAGACATCCTTTATGAAACGTACAATGACACCGTTAAGCCGAGTCTTAGTTTCGATACTACTCTCGGTGAATGGCATCATGTCGTGGCTACCCATGACGGAGCAGAAATGCAGCTCTTCCATGACGGCGAATTAGTCGGAACCGAACCGACTGCAGGTATTTTGCTTGATGCGAATTTGCCGTTTATCATTGGCGCTCAATCTCGAGCTACCGGGCCGTCTGATTATTTTGAAGGAAGCATAGACGATGTTGGCTATTTTAATGTCGCTCTTGCACCTGAAGATGTTGAAGAGATAATGAACGCCGGCCTTGCGGGAATCATGGGCGGCGTTGCGGTGGCCACGAGACCTAAACCGGCTGATGGTGCCCTACATACGGATACGTGGGTCACGCTTTCCTGGCAGGCGGGCGATTATGCCGTCTCTCACGACGTATACTTGGGCGACGATTTCGACGAGGTTGAACAGGCCACGCCCGACTCGGAAGTCTTCCGGGGCAACCAGGCCACGACGTTTTACGTGGCTGGCTTTCCTGGCTTTGCCTATCCGGACGGCCTTATCCCGGGGACAACGTACTACTGGCGAATCGACGAGGTTAATGACGCTGATCCGAACAGCCCGTGGAAGGGCGATGTCTGGAGCTTCTCGATTCCACCCCAGACCGCGTACGATCCAAAACCGGCCGACGGGGCCGGACTGGCGAATACGACGATCACCTTGAGCTGGACGCCGGGCTTCGGGGCGAAAGTTCATACGGTCTACTTCGGCGACGACTATGACACGGTGGGCAACGCCACGGTGGGCGTCCCCAGCGGCGTAGCGTCCTACTCGCCCGGCCCGCTCGATCAGGAGAAAGTCTATTACTGGCGCGTCGATGAGTTCGACGGCATCGGCACGTACAAGGGCGACGTCTGGGCCTTTACGACGCCGGGCGCGGTTGGAAATCCGCAGCCGGCCAACGAGACCGCCGATGCGGCGATGGCAACGATCTTAACCTGGACGGCGGCAGATAACGCCACCTCGCATCAGGTCTACATGGGGGTGGACAAGGACGCGGTGCGCAGCGCCGATACCAACTCACCCGAATACAAAGGATCCAAGTCCCTCGGGGACGAACGCTACGACCCCGGCTTGCTCGATCTGGGCACCACGTACTATTGGCGCGTGGACGAGGTTTATAGTGGAGGCCCGGTCAAAGGTCCCGTCTGGAGCTTCACGGTAGGCGACTATCTTGTAGTCGAGGATTTCGAGAGCTATACCGACGACGATGCCAACGGCCAGGCGATCTGGCAAACTTGGATCGACGGAGCAGACCATCGTTCACGGCGGCTCGCAATCCGTGCCGTTGATTTACACGAACGAAGCGCCCGTGACGAACTCCGAGGCGTCGATGACGCTAACGTCGCTGCGCGACTGGACCACGGCGGGCGTCGATCAATTGTCACTCTGGGTCCGGGGCGATGACGGCAACGCGGCCGAACCGCTGTACGTGGCGATCTCCAACAGCAACGGCGCAGAGGCCATCGTAGCGAACGGTGAGCCCAGGGCGGCGGTGAATACAGCCTGGAAGCAGTGGCGGATTTCGCTCCAGACCTTCACCGACCAAGGAGTCGATCTGACCAACGTGGACAAGATCGCGATAGGCCTGGGCACTAAGTCCGGCATGACAGCCCCCGGCGGTTCGGGGACGATGTACATCGACGACATCCGACTGTACAAACCGTAGGGGCAGGCCCGTGTGCCTGCCCTGGGCGGCCACGTGGGGCCGCCCCTACGATTATTTATGAATGCGGCCGGTGCCGAGCAAATCGGCGCGGGCCCCGTTGCTTTTAGATGTGTGCACGGCTTAGAGATTACGGCACGTCCGGCAGAGCGCGTCGTGCCAAACGGCCCATGTCACCGAGGTTCGGTGAATAGGGTGTAAGCCGGAAGCTGTAGTGGTACGTCTTGGCCGGGAGCGTGTATTCCGGATGCGTTCTGGCGCCCCAGCTATCGTCACCGCCGACGCCCATTTGCTTGTAGTCCAGATTCACGGTGATAGTATCGCGGCGCGGCAGTTCGTCTATATGCCGGGCCTTTTCAAGGTCGTCCATCGTGAAAGGCCACGCGCTGACGTCGATCGTGGGCATACCGACGGCAAGAAGCCCGACGCCGTCACCGTCCGTCAGGGCCATCCACCGAACGTCGCTCTTGTTGCCGTTCTCCTGCGGCCTGACGTAAACGTGGATGTTCTCTTCGACGCTTCCGGAATACAGCCCAATGGCGGCGCCGGTTTTTCGGTCCGAGTAGTTCTCTTGTGGCCCGCGTCCGAGCCAGGTGAGCTTGTCAAACCGGCCAGGAACGGCCATCTGCATGCCGAAACGCGGCAGATCAGGTAGTCTCCCACTGCCCGGATTGAATGTCGTATCGACGATAAGGTCGCCATTGCCATTGACTGTGTAGACGGTCTTGCAGGTCGAACCGGTTCCGACGGGGATCGTCGCTTCGGTCGTGACGCGAACAACTTGCGGCTCGATCTGCATGGCTTCGACGTGGTTCACGACCCGGTTCGGTCCAGCGTTCCGCCAGGCGCCCAGGCGCATCGGCATGCGGTTTCCATTGTCGTTGTCGGTCGGAACGCGCCAGAAGTTCGGCACCAGGGGGGAACTGACGAGTTGTTTGCCGTCGAAAGTGAAGGATTCAGGCTCCCCGGTTTTCTTCCCGAACTCCACCTCAAAACCGTTGCCTGTCACGACGACTTTCTGGCCTTCCTCTTTGAGCGTCAATGAAGGCATCGTACCGATCTGGGCGACCTGAGCCGGCGGAGCGGCTACGGGGATCTTGAACTGATCCCAGGCCAGGACGTGTCCTCGTTCGGCCCAGTTCGTATCCGTAGCCAGGGCGAAGCTGATCTTGAGCCAGCATTCGGAGCCGGGGTCGAGACTCGGCGTCCGGAAGGGGACTTGAATGTCGCTTTCGGCGCCGGGCGCAAGTGAGAGCTTGGGCAGCTTGCCTTTTTCAACCACGCGGCCGTCAACGGCAAGCTCCCAACGGGCTTCGGTGAAGTCGAGATTCAGGAAGTTGTACTCGTTTTGCACGCGGAACTTGCCAGCGGCGACGTCGACGGGCAAGACATGAATGCGCTGATAGACCTTCTTGACCTCGTAGAGTTCGGGGTTCGGTTTACGGTCGGGCATAACGACACCGTTGCAGCAGAAGTTGCCGTCATTGGGATTGTCGCCGTAGTCGCCGCCATAGGCCCAGAATTCCTTACCGTTGGCGTCGGTCTTGCGGAGGCCCTGATCGGCCCAGTCCCAGATGAACCCGCCGATGAGGCGTTTGTGCGAGCGGATCGCGTCCCAGTATTCCTTCAGGTTGCCGTTGGAGTTGCCCATCGCGTGGGCGTATTCGCAGAGGACCATCGGCCGGGTGTCGTCCGGGTCGGTGGCCAAGCGAATGATCTGGGGGATTCGTGCGTACATCCGGCTGATGACGTCGACGTAGTAGGGATCGTGCGGTCTGGCCGCGGCGCCTTCGTAGTGCACGGGCCGGGTGGAGTCGTAGTCGTGTATCCAGGCGGCCATAGCGGCGTGGTTGGGGCCGCACCCGCTCTCATTGCCTAACGACCAGAAGATCACGGACGGATGATTCTTGTCCCGCTCGACCATCCGGATCGCGCGTTGCATGAAGGCGGTGTTCCACGCGGGGACGTTCGAGAAATAGCCGCCCAGGCCGTGTGTTTCGAGATTGGCCTCGTCGATCAGGTAGATGCCGTACTCATCGCAGAGATCGTACCAGATGGGGTTGTCGGGATAGTGCGACGTTCGCACGGCGTTGATGTTGTTCGTCTTGAGCAGCTTGATGTCCTGGAGCATCCGGCTGACGGGAATGGCCCGGCCGTAGTCGGGGTCGGTCTCGTGTCGATTGACGCCGAACAGCTTGACGGACTTGCCGTTGACGAAGAGCTGGCCGTCCTTGATTTCGACCTGGCGGAAGCCGACCCGGCAGCTCTCGATCTCGATGACCTCGCCGTCGCCGTCTTTCAGCGTCAGCGCGAGAGTGTACAGGTACGGTGTCTCCGCGGACCATTTGTGCGGATTCTTGACGGTCGTCCGCAGCAGGCCGAACGCGACGTTGCCTCTTTGGGGGTATCTTTCGTACAGGATAGAACGAACGCTTCTCGACAGCGGTTCGGGCAGGATCGGTTTGACCTGGGCATCATACAATTGCGCTTCAACCGTCCATCGCGCCAGGTCCTGGTCGTCGTAGCTGGCGATCCTGGGGCGGATCAAGAGAGTCGCGTCGGTATACTCGTCATCAAGCTCGGTGCGAACGGCGAAATCGCGGATGTGTACCTGGGGCGTGGCAAAAAGATAGACGTTTCGATAGATGCCGCTGAGCCGCCACATGTCCTGGTCTTCCAGGTAGCTGCCATCGGACCAGCGATAGACTTCGACCGCCAGGATGTTCTTGCCAGTCCTGAGGAATGGAGTGACGTTAAATTCGGCGGGTGTCATGCTGTCCTGGCTGTAGCCGACTTTCCGGCCGTTGATCCAGACGTAGAAGGCGCTCTTGACGCCGTCGAAGTGGAGGAAGACCTGACGATCTCTCCAGCCCGGGGGAACGCGAAACTCCGTTCGATAGGAGCCGACGGGATTGTAATCATGCGGGATATGAGGAGGATTCACGGGGAAGGGATACCGCATGTTGAGGTAGATCGGTCTGCCATAGCCGTGCATTTGCCAGTTGGACGGAACGGGGATCGTGGCCCAATCGCTGACGTCATACCGGAACCGGTGGAAGTTCACGGGTCTGTCGGCGGGCTTTTCGGACCAATGGAATTTCCAGTCACCGTTGAGCGATTTGCACTGCCGCGACGTCAGACGGTCGGCCTTCAGGGCCATTTGCAGATTCCGGTAAGGTATGAGCGTGCAGTGTCCCGGTTCTTTATTGATTCCGACGATGGCCGGATCCTCCCATTCGGGATCCACGTCCCGGAGAGCTCCGCGAGCCCCTTCAACTCGATTAGCTCCCCAGACAAGCGCAAGAATCAAAACGCCAAACGCAAAATGACAGGGCCTTCTATCTGACATCGGTGTGCTCCTTTCTTCTTGTTGTCGAAACGGATCATTCACAGGGACAGTGTAGCTTGGGCTGAGTGTTCTGGCAAGGGTTTTCGGTGCGTCCGGTTGCGGACCAGCGACGAGAAAACGCTGGAATTCGGGATCAGAATTTGATACAATAAAGTTGCTATTCTTCGTTCTGGCTCATTCGGACGCTGGGGGATGGAACGGTAGGCTCTTCATAACGAGCCCATAGGGGCTGATGGAAGAAATCACATGAAAGACAGAATGCATTTTGGATTTTCGATTGTCGATTTCCGATGTGACAATCGCCGGCCGGCGATCGCAAATCATAAATGGCAAGTCTTTGTCACCTGTCTTTTGTTAATGGCGCATCCTTGTATGGGACTCGTCATCTCCGAGGTGATGTATCATCCAGCGGATGTGCAAGAGGAGCTGGAGTTTGTCGAGCTATACAATAATCGAGCCGTGTTCGAGGACCTTGGCGACTACACCTTTACGAACGGCATCCAGTACACATTCCCCGCAGGGACCATCCTCGACGGCAAGCAGTATCTTGTGGTGGCGCGCAATCCGGTTGCTCTCGCGACGGAATACGGTCTGACGAATGTCTATGGTCCTTTCGCCGGACGGCTCGCCAACGACGGCGAGCGAATCGAGCTGTCCGATCCCGCCGGCCAGATCCTCATCTCGTTCCAATATGACACGGAGAATCCCTGGTCGGTCTCGCCGGATGGAGCCGGACACTCGCTGGCCCTTGCTAGGCTCGCAGGCGATCCGGAGCAGGCTTCGACTTGGGCGCCGAGCGCACGCATCGGGGGCTCGCCGGGCGGCCCGGACGGGGTTCAGGCCGGCGCTCAAGACCCAAGCGTTGCCATCCTGGTGAGCCTGGGCCAAACGGGGAGGTATTTCAAGGGGCGCTCGGAACCGTCGCCGGACTGGCTCGGGCGGCCCACAACGGCCTGGACCGAAATCGATTTCGCGGACGATCCCATCAGGACCGGCTGGAGTGAAGGATCCAGTGGTTACGGCTACAGCAATGATCCGGCGGAACTGCAATTCATCGGGACACGGACGAACGATATGTCCGGCAACTATATGTCGATCTACGCTCGCTTGCCCTTCACGTTGACTTACGACCAGATCGCGTCCTTCGCGCAATTGCAGGCGGAGGTCCACTACGACGACGGGTACGTGCTCTACCTCAACGGCACGCGCGTGGCGGCTTCCACCAGTATATCGGGCGACACGCCTCCATACAACCAGAGCGGAGGCACCGCAACCGACCCTCCGGTGGCCCTGGTGGACCTAACAAACCGGCTGGACTTGCTGGTCCGTGGCACGAATATTCTCGCTATCCAGGTACATAATGCCAGCCTCTCCGGGAGTTCAGACTGTTTCGCCAGCCCGATTCTAAGGGCTGTGGTGGGGAACGTCGGGGGTGGTGAC
>JARRQQ010000345.1:0-5214 GCA_037381725.1 Sedimentisphaerales bacterium | reverse complement strand
CAAGACACATCCTCAGCAACAAGAGATGGGAATCGTGCAGCAGTTGTTTGGTGACCAGGGATACGGCTTTATCAAAACTGTAGATACGGGCGAAGACGTATACTTCCATCGCAACAGCGTTCTGCACGACGATTTTCCCAGGCTGACCGTCGGTACGGGCGTTCGTTTTGCGACCGAACTGGGAGAAAAGGGCTTGCAGGCGAGTTCGGTCGAAGTTGTCTACAAACGCAGCTAAATGTACGGCAGGAGTTCCTTCCTGAGGATCGCCGCCAGCTCCGGATCCTCCATGGGGTACATGTCCGGTATGTCCAGGCAGACGATCTTTTCCGCGGGCTGGCCAAAGTCGGTTTCGAGGGTCGTCTTCATATACGGTTCCATAACGAATATCATGTCGGCCCGGTCGGCCATTGGCTTTGTCACCCGCCTGACCGCGAGCGGATTGACGCCGGCCGACTCGCACTGCACGTTCCTACCTTTTGCCTGAGCCAACTGGTTGCACACCTGCTCCGCCGCCTTGCTGCGGTTGCGGTTCACCGCGCAGATAAACAAATAGTGAGACGTGCGCACCGAAGCTTCGGGCTCTTCCATGATGCTTACCTCTGCGGGTCCCGGGCTTTACCGTCTTGCTGATTTTTCATAAACCTTGCCGTGGAGGCGACATCCGGCGACGGACAATACCTGTCAGCCGCGACTTTTGCACCGCATGTTAAGTCACCAGCAGCGGCAAGCCGTATGAGGAAAACCCTCAAAACCGCCCGGCGGATTTCCTTATCAAGCCGGATGGCTACCTGCGTCTGTTCTGACCGGCCACACGCGGAACCGAATGGACCCGGAAGGATTCGAACCTTCGACCAATGGATTATGAGCCCACTACCCGGAAACCCTGAAAATCTTTCAAACAATAACTTAGCCACTACCCAGCCGGAAGTGGAAGCACGGCGACAGAAACTCCGTGTATGCGAAAGATGCCGAACAGGAACAGCTACACCCACCGGGAGCGGCGGGATCGCCCCGACCCGTCTGTCACACCCATCGCGCCGCGTTCCCGCTTCGGCGCAGAAATTAACCCTGTTATCACCGGCTTGGGCGGCTTCTGAGTGGCGCCCCGGACAATCAGGAAGTCACTTTTCTCTGCCTTTCGTAAGGTAAATTACTTTTATTGAAACCTTCTAAACGCATAGCCTTTTAGCATGAACGTGAAGTCTTCTACATCATCGTCAGCACGGGGCAGATAGAAATTGAATGTTTGTCTGGCTCGTACATCACAGGCCTGTTTGCACCAATCGATTACGCTCTTACTCAGCCATCGGTGCATTTCCACACTGCCATCAGCCCATCCCAAAGTACTTCGGGATTTGCTGTGCCAGATGGCAAATGGATCCACCCATCCTTGTGACTTAGGATTCATAACCCAGGAACCGTTATTATATCCTCGTGGGTCGGCTTCCTCCAGAAAGACATATTTGCTGGCCGGGCTTCTTATTTCAGAATATTTTATGTGAGGAATAATCTCCCAGGCGCCCGCCGGATTTACCCCGTTCATCCCGCCTGCAATCGAGTAACTACGAAACGCATATATCTCAGGATTCTTCTGCCTCAGATCGGCGGGACAGCTATAGACGTCAACAGTGTTGCTGACGTATGGAAAAAGCGCACCGTTTCTTAGGGCTTGCTTCTTGTCCTCGATCATGTCGCCGGAAGGATTCATCACCCAGCTCCCATCGCTTTCGCCTGTTGTGCCCTTGACCAGCTTATCGTCATTGTTGTCTTTATACATAAGCCAGGCCATTGTCATAGTGCGTAAGTTCTGAACACATACCGTACCTTTCGCCTGATTTTTCACCCGCTGTAAAGCGGGCATAAGAATTGCCAAAAGGATTGCTATAATCGCGATAACAACCAGTAGCTCAATGAGTGTAAAAGCTCTTGTTTTCATTGTCATCCCTTCCTTTTGGAAAAAGTACCTTAAACTGACATTTCCCATACGACCTCCACCCGGCAGCATCGCCGGCGTCCTAGTGTACAAATGTACCGCCATTCCCACCGGGAATTCAAGCGCAAACTGCTCCCTCGGCCTCCGATGACGTGATGCATGACCGGACCGACCCTCAGCCGTTGGGCGTTATTGGCATCTTCATGTCCAGCCAGACGGCTATAGACGGACTGACGCAGAAGGGCCGTCATCGAATGACGGATATTGTTGCTAGTGTGAAAATCGAATCGTTCCCCGCACCCGATTCGGTCAGTTGAGTCACCTCATCGAGATCTCGAAGAGGGAAAGAGCCGACATATCTCCTTGCGAGGTAAGCTAGCTCATTGGGCTCTCAAAGTACCGACAATTCGGACCTCTACGGGATAGCCTTCGAGCGTTGACGGCAATTGGCTCTGGCTTTCTGCGTTTGGGCTATCCAAACCGAGGACGATGGCTGATTGACCGTCTTTGTTCAATCCGATGCCGACCGAAACCACACCTGGCAGTGCCAACAAGCGCGCTTGGTGCCGTTTCTTGACGCCCTTGATTGAAGATGACATGCTCTTATCCTGACTTCATGACAATGAGGGTACCATCAGCCAATTGATGAAGAATCAATATTTCATACGGAAACCCCAAGAGCAGAAAATACATTTTCGATCCGGTTGACAACCGTGGTGGTATCGCTGCCCGCAAACAGTAATCCGATGATTCGGTTGCTATCATCCAGTACTGCCGAACCACTATCACCTCCCTGACTCATCGCGCCAGCCATTAATTGGTCGGTAAACATCGCAATCTGACCCGGGCCATACTGCACGTTCACCGAGACGTCCACCTGCTCAATGGTTCCGGTCGTAAGTCCCGTGGTGCGTCCGCTCTTTTTGATGGCCATACCCAACTCGCCTGTGGCCGTGCCCTGAATCGTGCCGATTTGGAGAATTTCTTCCGTGACGTCTTCCGGGTTCAAAGGGTGGGCAATGGCGGCATCCACCAGATTCTCCAATGCTTGCTGGTTGGTTGCCTGCATTCTCACCCGGCTGCCCAGGAGCCTGGCCAATGCATTGAGCAGGCGGGCGGTTCCGGTGGCGATAGAGCAGTCGGTAGGCAGCCCAATGATGTTGATCGGGACGAAATCTGCCAAAGCGGCGATATGATCTGCAGGATAGGTACCGCCGTCATAGGGTCCTGGCTGTAAGATAGGATCTCCAATTTCAGCCTGGTTACTGTTCGCCAAAACATGATTATTCGAGAGTATGAATTTCTGACCGTCTTTTTGTACCAGACAGCCCAGCGTCCCGGCGGTGATATCCCGGTGTCCGATACTCACACCCCCTGGCGCCGGCCGGAGTCTGTCCGTAGTGGACTGCAGGGCGCGAATAGGCCCGGTTTGCACAACATCAGTGGGTATGTCTTCCAGCATTGCCGGCACCACATCTCGGCTCGATAAGCGTGAAGCCGCAACTTTTTCGGCCACGGAGCAGACGATGCTCACTGTTGTCGTTTTTTGGCCGCCGGTGGTTTTGTATCCGACGCCCGTGCCGATGACATTTGAACGTTTGAGAAGCTGGTGCCGATTTCTTTTAAGCGTCTCTCTTATTGTGGTTAATTCATTAGCCATAGTGAGCTCCTTTCATCCTTTGTAAGTCCAACGCCTCGGATAATGTTTGCCCCTATCGCTGCGATAGACAATCGGGCGATAACTTCTGATCGACCCATAGCCTTCCCTCTATATAAATTATAGGAAGTAAAAGAGCAATCCAAAACCTCCTTCGAGCTCCACTTCTCCGGGTTAAGACGTTTGTAGGGAATCTGGGAGAAAAAATGAAAAAGTCCTCGAAAAGTCATTTCAAAGCGTGGTTTGAGAAAATGAGCCCTCTGTACCTATCGGGGGCGGATTGTTGTTTCCGCGCTGCTTTGATTGTGACAGACGGCACGCGGAGAGATTCTGCTGGATCACTTGTCAACTGGAAATGGCTGCAAGTTCGCATACTCACAGCCCCCCTGAACACCTTATTGCTGGTGTCTGTGCCTTTGTGTAAAGCGCTGCGGAATGGAAATGAAAAGACGATGCAAGCGGGATGCTCGCAGCTCTTTCACACACAATTTCTAAAAGTTGGTTACCGGGTCTGGCCGGCCGGTCACCAACATGTCTTGCATTGTTCGGATCACTTCGGCTTTGACTGGGATTGGTTGGACGTGGTATCTTGTGTGTCAGATTTGAGAGCAGAACTGCGCCGTGAAATTTAGGTTTGGAGTATGAAAATGCTGTACGTCAAGGAAGTATTTGGCAACGTAGATGACATTGTTGCGAAGATTGAGCAGGCAGCCAAGGACAACGACTTTGGAGTTCTTGACGTCTTTGACCTGAAGCAGAAGATGTCGTCCAAAGGAGTAGACTTTGCTCCTGAATGCCGAATAGTTGAGGTCTGCAATCCACACAAAGCCAAAGAGGTTCTTGAAAACAACATGGCAATCTCCACTGCGCTTCCGTGTCGCATCTCGGTCTATGAGGAGGCTGGTAAGGTGAAGATTGCCACGATCAGACCAACCTACATGTTGGAGATGTTCGACAGTCCCGGACTCAAATCTGTAGCTCATAGCGTCGAGGAAACGATCATTAAAATTATTGGTCTAGCATTGTCATAGACGAACGTCCGTGTCGGTTGTTGTCCTACATGTGTTCGGACTGCGAAGTACTCAAAGCAGCGCTTGGGTCGGTTGTGAAACCCTCAACACCGCGATCTGCTCGCAAAAGAGAAAGAACCAGGAGCTATCAACAGAGTCCTTCGTCAAAAACCGGAGGATAGTATATTGTCGAGGGGCATTGTTGGCCTCGTAGGATGTTGGCGAATGATCTCTGGCCTGAGAATACCTGAGAAATATCAGCCGTGTCTGAGAATTGGGACGTGTTCCTGGAAGGGAGTCGTCTATGGCCCGGCGAAAAGCTACGCTCCCCATGACTATCTTGCTGATTGCGCGAGGTCTTTCAATACTGTCGAGATCGACCAGTAGTTTTGGAGCCTGTTTCCGCAAGGGATCAATGCGTGTGCGT
This sequence comes from Sedimentisphaerales bacterium, assembly GCA_037381725.1. Lineage (GTDB taxonomy): Bacteria > Planctomycetota > Phycisphaerae > Sedimentisphaerales > Anaerobacaceae > JAFGTG01. Next base: position 187 of record JARRQQ010000345.1, on the reverse strand, counting down.
GCGCGAAGGGGAGTCTTCGCCAGGTAGAGCTTTCCTATTGAAAGAACCTGAAATTCTTGGGAAAATGTAAGGCTTGTGTGAACCGGTATGAGTGATATTTCGTCCCGGCGGCCGAGGTGACCCTCGTGCGGTGGCGTCGGCGAGTTGCTGGACTACCTTGCAATGGATCCATCGACGCGCAGCATCC
>JARRQQ010000344.1:0-5214 GCA_037381725.1 Sedimentisphaerales bacterium | reverse complement strand
TTTTTACCTTGACCGCGTTCGAGGCAGTGTATATAAGGTTGAGATCATAAGACCAAGGCAATCTTTGTTAAGGAGAAGACTATGAAAACCAGAATCTTAGTAGTGGCTGTACTGTCATTGGTCGCAGGGAGCATAGCGCAAGCACAGGAGCCCCAGTTGCAGGGATGGGTCGATCTGACCTATTCGAGCAAGTACGTTTGGCGCGGCTTTGATATCTTCGCCGACAAAAGCGCCACACATCTCGGCGTCGACCTGAACTACGACGGCTTTGGCATCGACATTATGGGGCACCGCGCCAACGCGGGCGGATTCGAGAACGCTGAGCGATGGGACTTCAATCCGTTCTACGCGGGCGGTTTGTTCATGGACCAGCCCTGTGCTGTCCAGTATAGGCTGGGATGGGTCTATTACAACTACCCGGATAATAAGGCGACCGATTTCGATATCCAAGAAGCCCACGCGATCGTAGCCATGCCCAAACTGTTGCCCCAGGGCATCGTTCCCAGCTATGCCCTGGTGAAACTGTGGCCATCTTCCAGCGGCTCGCTCGTGGGAGCCAGATCTCCTTTCGGCGGCACAGCGTCCGGGTGGGCACACATTTTCATGCTCGACTATGCTCTGTCCGTCAACGGGATCCTTCCTGAGACGCCGGAGCAGGTCTTCAACTTCCACGCGGAAGCGGTCTACAACGATGGCGTCGGCCCCGGCGGTCAGAGCGTCGATCACGATTGGAGCAATGCTGTATTCGGCGTCTCGACGGACGTTGACCTTGGCGAAAACCTTGCTTTCACCCCGGGTGTCTATCACCAAGTCACCATGGACACGTCCGTCAACGACGATAAGGACGAGACGTGGGTCAGTCTGGGTCTGAGGTATAGCTTCTGAAACGGCCTGAAACCTTCTGTGCTGTATTTGGCGAAAAGGCTGGTTCCAGGAACCAGCCTTTTCCATTTTGGCTCGTGAGCCCTCAAGTCACCACCCTTCGGAATCAAGCGCAATCGGGACCGAATTGTCGGATCGTCACTCATGCTGACACTCGTCAACACAAATAGAATGGTCCCTCCTATCGGACCGATCGGTCTGGATTACGTCGCCGCGTCCATCGAGCGGGCCGGCATCGAAGTCGAGCCTCTCGACCTTGGTCTGGCCGAAGACCCCGCGGAGGCGATATGCGAATATTTCTCCACGCGAAATCCTGAGCTTGTGGGCCTGTCCTTCCGAAACGCCGACGACTGCTTCTGGCCTAGCGCGGACTGGTTTGTCCCCGGGTTGAAAGATACCATCGAGGCGATTCGAAAAGTCAGTGACGCGCCCATCATCCTGGGCGGTGTCGGCTATTCCATCTTCCCCAAGCCGATCCTCGAATATACGAACGCCGAGTTCGGAATCTGCGGTGACGGCGAGGCGGCCCTGCCCGCGCTCGTCCAGCAACTGCGCGGCGCGCGCCGCTTCTCAGAAGTTCCGGGTTTGCTCTGGCGACAGGACGATGAAATCCATAGCAACCCGCCTTCGTGGCCGGAGCCGCTCTCATTGGGTGTCACGCGCAATTTCATCGACAACCGAACCTACTTCGAGCGAGGCGGACAGTGTGGCCTGGAGACCCAGCGCGGCTGCAACCGCGACTGCATGTACTGCGCCGACCCACTGGCCAAAGGTAGCCGGCTCAGGTTGCGAAAACCAACCGAGGTGGCCGACGAGGTCGAGTCACTCCTGGCGCAGGCGGTGGACGTGTTGCATATCTGCGACTGTGAATTCAATGTATCGAGGACCCACGCGATTGCGGTTTGCGAGGAGCTAGAACGCCGTCACCTTGGGGACAAGGTTCACTGGTATACTTACATGACGCCGACGCCCTTTGATGCGGAGCTAGCCGAAGCGATGGCCCGGGCCGGCTGCGCTGGAATAGACTTTACAGGAGACTCGGCGTGCGAATCCATGCTCCGAACGTATCGTCAGAGGCACAATCCCGAAGACCTCGCCACGGCGGTGAAACTCTGCCGCCGGAATGGCATTGCCGTCATGATCGATCTGTTGCTCGGCGGCCCTGGTGAGACGCCGCAGACCCTCCGTGAAACAATCAACTTTATCAAGAAGATTGACCCCGACTCCGCCGGCGCTGCCCTCGGCATGAGAATCTATCCTCGGACCGCGATGGAGCAATTCGTGTCCGACCAGCTTAGCCGGGGCGACACGGGCAGTATCCGGCGGAAATATAGCGGCCCCATCGACCCGCTCAAGCCGACCTTCTACATATCCGCGGCGCTGGGCGAGCGCCCGGCCGAACTTGTCAGGGACCTGATCGCCGGCGACAAGAGATTCTTCGAGCCGGCTGTTGAAACCCCTCGACAAGCCGACGACGAGGGCGACACCGCGAATTACAATTACAACGAAAACGAGCTACTCTCGAACGCGATTCGTAAAGGCGCACGGGGCGCCTACTGGCACATCTTGCAGCAACTCCGACATGGGCACCGATTTCCTCATTAGCCAATAGTCAAAACTCTCGGCTTAATGTCGCTTCCGATCCTGCCGATATACGTCGTTGGTCTTCACGACAGTGAATTCAGGTCAAGAAGGAAGGCGACAAGAAGATGTTCGAGCCGAAGTATGAAAACATAACCTGTCCCAGATGCCAGACTCGCGAGATGTACTTTGACGCCAAGGTGGGCCACTACTGCATGTTCTGCGGCCATCAGTTCAGCGCCGAAGAGGTAGAATCCCTCCGCGAGCAAGAGACTTGCCAAGGCCGCGCCAGTGGATGAGACCAACCGCCAGGGCAGAAAATTCACACACGACCGCCCCGCCGTTCCAAGAGCCGGGATCACGAATAAGAGCCCCTGCCTAGCGGAGGGAGAGGAAAAAGCGAGATCGGCAGGGGCTTGCGGACTACTTTAATTCGTTGATTCTAACTCTCCTTCCGAGCCGGGTCAAGTCTTTTATTACGACCCTGGATTTTTATGGCGAGAAAATCATCCCGCCCGCGAGCATTCGGCGGTCGCCCCGAGAAGGAAAGAGAACGATAAGTTCATGGGACAACACGAGATGCGCTGCGATGGACCGCATTATCGTTTCGATTAAAAGCCCCCACCGTTCGGAGTATTTTGACGACTTCACGGAGGAGCCTACTAAGCAGGGGCTCATAGTCTGTGTCATGGCGTTCAAGACAAGCCGTTTAGTCCTATAATACTAAGCATAAGAAGAAATACGAGCCCTTTTTTGGGAAGTTCGCGGCTCTTTTCGGGATCGCATCTGAATTGATCGCCCCGTCCCCACGACCTATCTTGATCGCCAGTCAAATCCAAGCTGCGCCCTGATTCCATATCGGCCCTCAGCCGTGTTTGACCGTCAGCGTAGAGATATTCACAGCAGGCCCAAGCCGCTGGTATGTCTGAGCCTTCGTACATTCAATCAAGCCGTCCGTTTGGGTTCGACATAGACGGGATAGCGGTACGTTTGGAGATTCCCTGGGCGGATAAGCTTGGCTCTTATATTTGACAGCGACGCTCGCTGTATGAAGAGAAGATTCAACGAAGGTATAATCCGGGAAGTAAGGGAATTGCTTAATTCGAGCACGTCAGAGTCGAATATCAGCGCGTGGAAGGTGAAGAGAAACCTGCGATGGGAGATGGATGGTCGTCGGGAGTAAACTCGAAGGCCCCCACGTCCGGCCGACTCCCAACATAGTTCAGTGATACACCCTGACCCTTTTTCCACGTGAGTGATCGATTCAACTTGAGGATGTTTCTGTCGTAATCAATATCCACGATCCGAGCCACGGATTCCTGTCCTTCAAGTCGAATAAGGTCTCCCACTTCCCCGGTGATGTCGTAGCCGTCATAGAAATATGCAGCATCTTCAACAGTCATCTGGGCGCCACTGCCGCTTGGACTCGTGACAATAGTAAGGAAACCTCCGGCATCAATCATCGGACTGTCGGATCGAAGATGGTAATTGTTACTATTCGGGTCAACGAACAGCGGGTCTTTCTGTGTGTTACTCGAAAACGTGCCATAAGTCGCGTTGAAGTATTTCGGGCTGCACGCAGGATAATATTGACGGCTTACCTGGTCATAGATCAACTCGTTCGAATGCGGCCCGCGGGCGAAAAAGTTGTTATGTCTGAAATAGGTTACGTGAAGTCTCCCTCTGAGAATCACCTGAACCGGCCTACCCGCCAGCTTATTCACCCAGGTCCAGTTCAAGTGTGGAACGATCTTGCCGTCGAAAAAGGCGTTGTTCTTGAAGATATTGTCTTCAAAAGCGTACCGTTTTTCGAAAGAATATTTACGGAAGTCTGAAACGTTCTTCATGGGCGGGGGATTCGCAACTCTTTTCATCGCGTCATCTGCGGAGATCTGCACCTGACCGAAATCATAGCCCCGAAAAACATTATTGTAGATGCGATTTCGGGTGACAAATCCAGCCTCGTGGGCTTCTCCCAGAATCTTTTTCCCATTCCAGCCTGTCCATGAGCCCCCCCATCGCATGTAGATACCTATCCCACCGGCTACACGATTCGGATACTTGGGATCGAGCGCCGCAAGTACCGGATTCGAAAATACGTTGTTCCTGATAATGCCACTCTGACCGGAGTACTGCATCGCGGCAGGTTGTGCGCCCCTGTTCTTGAAGTAGGGTTGATATCCGAACACATTGTTCTCAAATACATTGTGTTGTGTAGCGTTGTAGGCCGGAACAGGAATATACGATGGATTTATCGAGTCCCTTGTATCCAGTTTCTGATCATAGACCTCCACCAGCTTCTGGCGGGGATTCCGAAAACGGTTGTTTCTAATAACATTATAGCTGGCACCCCTCAAGGCCAATACAGAATGGCCTGCTGTGTCAAGAGTGTTATTTGTCAATAGATTGTAGTCGCTCATCACAAGTATCATTGTATCGTAGGCCGACTCGCGAAACGTATTGTCTGTGATCCTGCAATGGTGACACTCCACCAATCTGGCTCCGCCTTTTGCGCCGTGCCTAGCCCGCTCGAACAAGCAATTCTTGATCGTAATATCACTGCAGCTCCTGGCAAACAACCACCCTCCAAGCTGGCAAAAAGCCAAATCCTCAATATGTATATGGTGGACATTTCTCATCGAGATCGCACCTCGAGAGATGGAAAGATCATTGTCGTTTGGCCAGGCCCCCGACTGATCTTCACCAATCACCACTTGTTCATTATTATATGCCTTGAATACAATCGGATTT
>JARRQQ010000343.1:0-8434 GCA_037381725.1 Sedimentisphaerales bacterium | reverse complement strand
CCGATACGCCGCCATGCAGGTCACTCAACGGGACTTCGAGCAGACCGGCGCCGAATACAGCGACACGGAAAACCTCATCAACGAAGTCCATCGCATCGCGACAGTCACGACGTCCGCGTTGTTCATCGAGCTTAAGGACGGCCGAATCCGCTGCTCGTTGCGAAGCAAAGGGGAGCTTGACGTTAGCCGGATTGCTGCCAAATTCGACGGTGGAGGCCATAAGCAAGCAGCCGGGACCTTCCTGCCCGGACCGCTGGACAACGCTCGGCAATTGATCCTGGCCGAAGTTGCCAATACCATTGATAAGAATCAAGATACGCTATGAGATTTTGAGCAGGAGCCGACCATGACAAGGCAAGTATCAGGAAGCAGAAAGACAGCGTATTACGTCGGCATGGTTTTAGCCATCATCGGAGCGATAACGTTTGGTTCTGTACTTGTTTCCGGGATCATGAATTTCGGAAACTTCGACAACTTCGCAGCGAGGGGTAAGTCAATGGCAGCACGCGGATTCGGGGGGATGGCGCTGATCATCGCCGGCCTGGTCGTGATGACTATTGGTGCCAGAGGGGCCGCAGGCTCGGGACTCGTACTCGATCCCAAGAAAGCCAGAGAAGACCTGGAACCCTTCACGAGAATGGCTGGCGGAATGGTGAAGGACGCCCTTGACGAGGCGGACATCAAGGTCGGCAAAAGCGACTCTGAAAAAGTCATCATGATTAAGTGTCGAAAATGCGGTAAGTTGAACGAAGAAGATTCCAAATTCTGCCAGGAATGCGGCCAGCCTTTGTGAGGCATCCAATAGCCGCTCAAGCCACCTGAAAGGTTCAGCGATTGAGCCATTCTCAATCTGGCTACCATCCCGAGGTGAACCATTGGTGGCAGAATTGAGCCAAGTCCTCGTGGTCGATCTTTTTATCGAAAACCAAATCCATCGGTAGGGCAGAGCCTTCTTCGAGCCAATGTCCTGAAAAAAGGGCGTAATCGAGGAAATCTACGAGACCGTCGCCGTTGAAATCCGCCGAGCCGGTGATTCGCCCGGCCTCAGCGAAGATGCCGTAACGCGACCCGTCCTGGCCCTTGCTCTGCCAAGCCGTGACAAACCGCCCAGCCTCGTCTATCGCAACTGATGGATACCGCTGGTCATTCTCGGTGTACGTATTGATGAGAAACTCGTCGCCGATCGGTTCGCCGAGGTTGTTGAATCGCTGGCCGAAGATTTCCCGTTCCGTCACATCCGGGTCGAGTCGGGTTTCCCAGACGATGACAAACTCCCCGCTGTCGTTCATGGCCACCTGGGGATAGCATTGCGGGCCGTCAAAAGTCGTGTTGACGAAGAACTGTTCATCCAGGGGCTTGCCGTCCGGATCGAACAACCGCGCGTGAATGTCGTCCTGACTGGCACGGTCCGGGTCACCATCCCAGGCCACGACGAAGGCGCCTTCCGCATTCATCGCCATCGACGGCCTCGTGATGGAGCTGAATTCGATCGTGTTGGCCGCAAACGTGCCGGTTTTTGCTGAGCCATCCACGGTAAACAGCCTGGCCAGGATCGAGCGGCCGGACCTGTCGTCCAGCCAGGCGACAGCGAAATTGCCGTCAGCATCGGCCGCCACAGCCGGGTAGCGGCAAACCGCCGGCACTTCGTTCACGACGAACTCGCCCCCGACTTCCAGTCCATCGCTGTCATACAGTTGGCCACAAATCGCCTTCTTGCCCACCTGAGGGATGTTTTCGCTCTCCCAAACGATGACAAAACCTCCGTCCTGGCCCATGGCCACGTCGGGGTACAGTTGCCGCCCGAGAGTCCCCCTGTTGACACGGAACTCACCGCCGAGGGGAACCCCACCTGACTCAAGACGCTGGGCGAAGATGTCTCCCTGATCCTCTTCAGTCAGTCCCGGCCCGTGCCAAACGGCGACGAATCCGGCCGCAGCGTCCATCGCCACGGCCGGCTCCGTCTGGTTCCCGGAGGAGACTGTGTTGACCTGAAATTCCGTGCCGAGAGGGCTGAGATCGGGTTCGAAAAGCTGGCCGAAAATGCCATTCGAACTGCCGTCCTGACCGTAGCTGGTCCAAATCACAGCAAAACCGCCGCCCGGCTCCATGGCGACATCGGCGTTTCTCTGATCGTTGCTTATCCATGTGTTGACTTGGAACTCCGCATAGCACACACCCACAAGGAACACGCCAAAGGCTACGCAACAAAGCCGTTCCACCTGCACCAAACCACCTCCATCCCAAGTGTATTCGTCAGCCGAACGCAATTTCGCGTGGAGCCGCACCGTGCAGACTCCACCCTTCTATCCATGAGGCGTGCAATGACCCTGAAATGTTGATGGTGAAAATCGAGATTTTTCAAAAAAAGTCGAGATTCTTTTCGCGTCCACAGACGTGGATTCTTTCGCGGAAACATCTCCACAGCGACCATCTGTTCGCTCTCAGTCTGGTTTGATTGCAATCGGAGCAGGGCTCGGGACGATCTTGAGCATCTGGCCGGTATCACCGCTGGGGCCGAGCATGGTTGAACCGAAGACGTACAACTCGCCGTCCGCGTCCTCGCCAAACCCTCGCAGCCAAAAGCCCGTCGGGCGATCCTCAGGCCCGATTTGCAGTTCCGTGATGACGAGGTTCGGGTCGAGGGTGAAGAGCCTGGCGCTCGGCGCGCCGAACGAACCCCAATCGCCAAACACATATTGCCCCTGCAAAGCGGGGACCTGACTGCCGCGATAGACGTAGCCGCCAATCACCACGCTGCCCTCATCATGGTCATACTCGGCAATCGGATCGATCAGGTCCGGCGGCGCCGGGCGCACGGGACCGGTCACGACGTCGCCGATATTCGCGGTGACGGAATCGAACCAGAAACTGCCTTCCTTGATGTTCCAGCCGTAATTGCCACCACCGACGATGATGTCGACCTCTTCGATGTTGTTCTGTCCGGCGTCGCCCAGGTACAAATCACCCGTGAGACGGTCGAAGCTGTAGGTAAACGGATTCCGCAGTCCATAGGCGTAGATCTCCTGAACGGCGTCTTGGCCCACGAACGGATTGTCTTGTGGGATGCCGTATTGGCCGTTGGCGGAGTCGTTGGCATCGACGTCGATCCGTAGTACTTTTCCATAAACCCGCTGGAGGCTCTGGGCATTGCCGCCGGGGACGTGGCCGTCGGCTACGTCATTCGCTCGCCCGCCATCCCCCAAAGAAACATAGAGGTATCCGTCCGGACCGAAGCGGAGCGTGCCGCCATTGTGGTTGCCCTGAGGCTCATCGATGCGGAGCAGTTCGCGCCGGCTGTTCGGGTCCACCCGGTTCGGGTCGGCGGCGTCGATTTGCCATTCCGCGATCACCGATTGATGGTTGTTCGTCACCCCTTCGGGCATCACGTTGACGAAATCGGCGGGGCCCTCGATCGGCTCTGAGGTGTAGGTATAAACAAACGGAAGCTGAGCGAAATTCGGGTGTACGGCCAGCCCGAGCAGGCCTCGTTCGTCGTAGTTCCCCTGGGCAACCAGGCGGGCGCTTACATCCAGTAGAGGCGTCCGTAGCTTGCCAGCGGCCTCGGTCACGACCCACGCCAAACCCGCCTGATCGTACACGAACATCCGACGGCTGCCATCGTCTGGCACCGCCATCCCCAGCGGTGCAGTGAGACCGTCGACAACGGGCTGCAGTTCGATGATGATATTCCCCTTGAGGATAGGCTCCGGAATGGGATTCGTAATGGGCACGGTGTTCACGTCCACGGTCACCGGCGCCGAGGTCGTGCTCTCACCCAGATTGTTCGTGGCCACCGCCGTCAAACGGTGTGAGCCGGCATACAGCGTCACCGTCTCCGAAAACGGGCTTGCGCTAACAGCGCCGAGGGAATCCGAACCGTCAAAGAACTGTACCTGCGTCACACTCCCGGCAGTATTCTGAGCCTCCGCTTCAATCGTCACGCCGGCCGGAGAAATGAACGTCGCCCCATCCGCCGGGCTGGTGATCGACACAGTGGGCGGTGAGTTGGACACCGTGTAATCCACGGTGAGCGTACCGATGTTGGCGCCGCTCTCGCGGGATGCAAAACCTCGCACCGACCGGCTCGATGCTTCGGAGCGGCTGAGCAGCAGCCACCCAAAATTCTCCAAAGGGTGGTCTATCCAGAACTGCACGTCGGCAGTCACGCCGGGGCCGCTCCAGGTGTATTTCGCGTTGATGGCGGAACCCACCGTCGTTGAGGCGCTCGCATCAGCGACAGCGTCGTCCTTGGCTCCGGGGTTGGTCCAGTTCGAGGCCCCCAGTATATTGGCGTTCCAGGTAGCCTCACCCGCCGATGCGACGGCTCCACCTTTGCCTGTCTTGGTGCCTTCGTTCCAATCCGCCAGCAACCGAAACAGGTCAAAGGTCGAAGTGACCGGACTGTTCGCCGGCACCTTGAGGACCGTCAAGTGCACCTCGGCAGAAGTGATGGTCGATCCGGCGGGAATGCCGCTGAGGTCGAACCGGAACAGGCCACGACGCACGCCGCCTACACCATCCTTCCCGGCGTCGAACCAGCCGGTCCCCCCGGCGTTATTGCCCGGTCTGCCGATGTTGATGAAGGTGTCCGCGACGACTGTCAGGTCGGCGACGGCCGCCAGGACGACGCTCGGTACCGTGAATAAGACCAGGCAAGTACCCGCACGCATGAGGCCCACACAAAGCTTGAGTAGTATCGTGATTGATCTTTTCGTCATGGGTATTCCTTTCTCCTTCGTCTCATATGTGACATGGACGCCCACGGCGGCACGCCCGCAGTGGGCAAACTATATAGCGGTCCAGAATTGGCTACGACCAAAAGTGGTTGCTCGGGTGAGGAGACGCAACGAGCAATTGCCTTAATTTGCCTATGGCAATTCCTTACGTCCGACGCGCACGGGGAGCGAGCGGCCTTTTCAGGCCAAAGGGGGCGTTCCCTCATTTCACGGCGGACGGCCCCCGAATGGCTTGCGCTCCGCCGGCTCATTCTTGAACAATTCGTCGGGGTCAAACGTAAAAAGAGCACCAGTCCAAAAAAAGAAAAAATTTTTGAAAAAGTGTTGACGGGACGTCAATATGCACATAGAATTGTGAAGTGAATTAGGGATGGTAGTGTACCAATCCGATAGAAAGGGTTAGGTCAGGGTTTTGAAAAAGCTTTTACGACTATTGTGTTTGCTCTTTTTTAAGTGAATCTGTATAACCGACGAGCCCTTTAGGGATTGACGATTTTCTATTTACTATTTATCATTGGTTTTTTGGCATCCTGCTTGAGTTTTGGATTGGATTTCACCGATTCAATAGTGAATAGAAAACAGAAAATGGTCATTTGAAAGGGGGCTCGTAGCTCAGTTGGTTAGAGCGCACGCCTGATAAGCGTGAGGTCGGTAGTTCGAATCTACCCGGGCCCATTCGGGATTTACGACTTGCAATTTTCGATTTTCGATTTCAATCGGCAACCGGAAAGCGGTAATCGGCAATCTTATTGGGTTCCGGGGACGTAGCTCAACTGGGAGAGCGCCGGCTTTGCAAGCCGGAGGTTGCCGGTTCGAGCCCGGTCGTCTCCAATGATTAGGGGATAGTCGTTGGTCGTTAGCGAATAGCTGGTTGAAGCCGCCCTTGGCGGCACTAAATACCAAATACCAGCGACTAAATACTAATCGTGTTCTTTGACAAGTGAATATGCAGATGCGTGGGATTATATACAATAATTCCCAACAGGTTTTTCGTATTTGATGCGAAGAGCTTGTTGATATGAGCGCTCAATAGAAGGCGACTTGGACAACCTGTTCAATCAACGATTGATATGGTCAAGTTACTAAGGGTACATGGGGGATGTCTAGGCGTCGAGAGGCGATGAAGGACGTGGCAGGCTGCGATAAGCCCGGGGCAGGAGCCGAGCATCCGCTAATCCCGGGATGTCCGAATGGGGAAACCCGTCGTCACTGGGCAACCAGATGGCGTCATCTATGGCTGAATGCATAGGCCATATGAAGCGAACGCAGGGAACTGAAACATCTAAGTACCTGCAGGAAAGGAAATCAACCGAGACTCCGTCAGTAGCGGCGAGCGAAAGCGGAAGAGCCCAAACCAGAGAGCTTGCTTTCTGGGGTTGCGGGCGCCGGTAAACAGTTACAAAGGCATCGCAAGCAGAACGGTCTGGAAAGTCCGACCACAGAAGGTGATAGTCCTGTATGCGAAAGCGAAAGCCCTGTGTTACTGCCGGCGTACCAGAGTAGCACGGAGCTCGTGGAACTCTGTGTGAATCCGGGGGGCCCACCCTCCAAGGCTAAGTACTCCTCGACGACCGATAGTGGAAAGTAGGGCGACTGAAAGATGAAAAGTACCCCTATTAGGGGAGTTAAAAGTACCTGAAACCATGTACCTACAAGCTGTGGGAGCCCTATGGTTTCTCGCTTCGGCGGGATTCAATGGGTGACCGCGTGCCTTTTGCATAATGAGCCGGCGAGTTACCGTTTGTGGCAAGGTTAACCCCTTCAGGGGGGAAGCCGTAGCGAAAGCGAGTCTGAATAGGGCGATTTAGTCGCAGGTGGTAGACGCGAAGCCAGGTGATCTACCCATGGCCAGGTTGAAAGGGATGTAAAAGTCCCTGGAGGACCGAACGCACCAACGTTGAAAAGTTGGGCGATGAGCTGTGGGGAGGAGTAAAAGTCTAATCAAACCTGGAGATATCTCGTTCTCTCCGAAATAGCTTTAGGGCTAGCCTCGGGCCACTCCTCTACGGGGGTAGAGCTACTGAATGGGGATGGGGGGCCACCAGCCTACCCACCCCAACCAAACTCCGAATACCGTAGAGACTATCCCGGGAGTCAGTCTGTGGGGGATAACCTCCATGGTCAAGAGGGAAACAACCCAGATCGCCAGCTAAGGTCCCCAAGTTCTGCTAAGTTCTTAAGGAAGTTGGATTGCTGTGACAGCCAGGATGTTGGCTTAGAAGCAGCCACCATTTAAAAAGTGCGTAATAGCTTACTGGTCGAGCAGTTTGGCGCCGATAATGAACGGGAATAAGCAGAACACCGAAGCTGCGGATCTCTTAGCGGGTTCGCCCGCCGAGAGGTGGTAGGAGAGCGTAGCTGCCCGCGTCGAAGCGGTACGGAAACGAGCCGTGGAGCGGCAGCTAGTGATTATGCCGGCATGAGTAACGATAAAACAGGTGAGAATCCTGTTCGCCGAAAGCCTAAGGTTTCCTGGGGAAGGTAAATCCGCCCAGGGTTAGTCGGCCCCTTAGTCGAGGCCGAAAGGCGTAGACGATGGACAGCAGGTTAATATTCCTGCACTATGTACCGAAGGTTTGGACTGTGGGGGTAACGCAATGGCAAAGGCTGGAAGCTGATTAGTCGTGGCTATCCTGCCTGAGGACCCGTCGGTAGGCAAATCCGCCGGCATAAAGGGTCTGACGGACGGCGAAGGACAATTTAGGATTCCTGAGCAGCTGGAGACATTGCCGAGAAAAACCTCAAACAGGACGACGGTGCGTATCCGTACTAAAACTGACACAGGTAGGCGAGGAGAATATCCTCAGGCGCTCGAGAGAACGGTCTTTAAGGAACTAGGCAATTTGACCCCGTAAGTTAGCGATAAGGGGTCCCTCCAGATGCATTTAATTTATTGAATGCATGCTGAGGGCGCAGTGAAGTGGCTCTGGCGACTGTTTACCAAAAACACAGTTCTGTGCTAACTCTTAAAGAGGATGTATACAGAATGACGCTTGCTCGGTGCCGGAAGGTTAAGTGGATGGGTTATCCCTTCGGGGAGAAGCTCCTAAATGAAGCCCCGGTAAACGGCGGCCGTAACTATGACGGTCCTAAGGTAGCGAAGTTCCTTGTCGGGTAAGTTCCGACGTGCATGAACAGCGTAACGACTGGAGCACTGTCTCAAGGACGGACTCGGTGAAATTGTAGTTGTGGTGAAGATACCACATACCCGCGGCAAGACGGAAAGACCCCGTGAACCTTTACTGTATCCTGGTATTGATGCCTGGCATATCTTGCGTAGGATAGGTGGGAGGCTTTGATACGGCGCTCCCGGGCGTCGTGGAGCCAACCTTGAAATACCACCCTTGCTATGTTAGTCACCTAACCTCGACCCGTGAATCCGGGCGATGAACAGTGCCAGGTGGGCAGTTTGACTGGGGCGGTCTCCTCCCAAAGAGTAACGGAGGAGCTCAAAGGTACACTCAGCGTGGTTGGCAATCACGTTTAGAGCATAAGGGTACAAGTGTGCTTAACTGCGAGACACATTAGTCGAGCAGATGCGAAAGCAGGACCTAATGATCCGGTGGTTCCGTGTGGAAGGGCCATCGCTCAACAGATAAAAGGTACTCCGGGGATAACAGGCTTATCTCCCCCGAGCGTTCATAGCGGCGGGGAGGTTTGGCACCTCGATGTCGGCTCATCACATCCTGGGGCTGTAG
>JARRQQ010000342.1:0-6495 GCA_037381725.1 Sedimentisphaerales bacterium | reverse complement strand
TCTCCATCGACGACCCGGAGGACACGCATTGCCAAATCACGGACGGCATTATCGCCGAATGCGAAACGCTTAGGGTCGGCAACGGCGGCGTCACCACGAACCTCGACATCAGCGGCGGCTCGCTCACCGCAGCCGGGGCCTACATCGGTGTGGACAATCCCTCCGGCCACGGTATCCTGAACATGAGCGGCGGCCTCTTTTCCACCGGTTCATTACAAATCGGCTGGGGCGGCACGGGGACACTCAACATGACGGGCGGCACCATTGAACTGACGGATAACCTGGTGGTGCCCGGTCAGACCGGCGTCGGGACGGTGAGTCTGTTCGGCGGCACGATCAACGCCTCCGAACTGAGATTGACCTCCGACTCCGGCTCGATGAACGTGACCACAGGCACCTTGATCCTGGACGGCGATGACACCGCGACCGTTCAGACCTCCATCGACAACGGCCGGCTTATAGCCTACTATGGCCAGGGCATACTAAACGTAGACTCTGATGTTACGAACCAAGGCAAGACGACGGTGACGGCTATTCCCCTGCTCAACCCCTATCCGCCCGACGGGGGCCGAGTGCTGGCCGGCGAGGTCGAGCTGAGCTGGACGCTGCTCGATCCGTGCGAGCCGGGTCAGCCGGTGTTGGTGGACGTCTATTTCACCGACAACCTGAAATCACTGGAAGATTTTACCGATCCCGCCGCCATTCAGATCGTCAGTAAACAGAATGTGTCTTCCGTTGTGGTCCAGACGCAGCCGAAGACGCGGTACTACTGGGCTGTGGACAGCTACGTGGGCAGCGCGAATGACCCGGTTCTCGGTCCGATCTTTAGTTTCGTCGCCGACAACCTGCCTCCGAGGGTGGACGCAGGCTCGGACATCGTGACCTGGCTGCAAGATGGCTCCCGGACGGGCGATCTCGATGGGACTATCGTCGATGAAGAAGCCGATACGGTGACGTGGACGGTGGTCAGCGAACCCGAAGCGGGAGCCGCCACCATAGAGAACGCCAATGCCGAAGATACGAGCATCACTCTAACAGCCACCGGCGAGTACATCCTGCAATTGGCAGCCTTTGACGGCGAATACACCGGAACAGACACGATGACGATTAACGTGTATGGTGATAGTTGCGAAGCCGCCCAGGCGGTGCCGGGCTACGTGCCTCTGGTCGGAGATCTCAACGGGGACTGCCGGGTCGATGACGCCGATCTGGCCCTGCTGGAAGAGAACTGGCTCAAAGACAACACGCTGACCGAAGAAATGTTCCCCCGAGATTCTTAGTTCAGGGTCAGTCTTCACTTTAAAATTATCATTTACAGGATGGTTCCCTCTCTCGGCAGCGACAGCCCCGGAAATCATCATAAAGACGATACTGGTTGAAATCAATAGGGACTCCTTAGGAGGGCGGCCACGCGGGGCCGCCCCTACTGGAGCGTGCGCGCCCGCGAGCGGCAGACCTGACTTCACGCCTTGCATAAATGTCACCGAATGGTATAATGGTCATATCTACGACTGGTGTTCTGGTATGTGGCCGGGGGATCGCAGATGTTGTTCTAACCTGTTTGCAGGAGGATGTAGCATGAAAACTCGAATCGTGTTGTGTGCGGGGATAGTGTTGTGCTTGGCAGGCACGCTTTGCGCCCAAAGCTCGACGACGTGGACGGGGCCAGACGGCGGCAAGTGGAACGATCCCACGAATTGGGCGGGTCAGGTGATGCCCTCACCCAGCGTAAAGGCCTTCTTCACCGGCCCGAGTGCGTGCGTCGTGGATTACCCGGACGCCGCCGCCTGGCAGATCGACCTCGCGGGCGGACCGCTGCAAATCGTCGATGGAGGAACACTGACCGTCCACGATTGGTTCATACTCGGCTACCAGGAAGGCGATACAGGCGACAATGCCGGCCGGATCGAGGTTTACGATGGCGGCGTGCTGGATTGCTTAGTGCGCCTGTATGTGGGCTATAGGGGCGAAGGGTATCTGACGGTCTATGAAGGCGGAACGGTCAACGTGCACACTCAATTGCTCGGCGTCGGCCGCCAGCCGGGAGGCAAAGGCTTCGTCACGATGGAAGGCGGCAAGCTGAACCTGCTTGAGGGGACGGATGCAAATAGCCTGGACGTGTATACTTCCGAGGCCAGTGTCGATTTCCGAGGCGGGGCCATGACGTTTCAGGATACGACCGCCAATCGCCAGAATCTCGATAACGCCATCGGTGACGGGATTATCAAGGCGTACGGCGGAGTCGGCGAGGTCGTTGTGAATCCCGACGACACGCCGGGCAGGATCATCGTCAGGGGTGTCCACCCGCTTAAGCCCTTTCCGACGGACGACGGCCTCGTCGCGGCTGGAGCAGTCGAGCTGAGCTGGACTGCGCCCGATCCGTGCGTGCCGGGCCAGCCCGTGCCGGTTAACGTTTACTTCACGGACGACCTGAAGCTGCTCGAAGAATTCACGAACCCGGCCGCCATTCAGGTGATCGACAGGCAGGCCGTTAGTTCCGTGGTGGTAGAGGCTAAGCCGAAAACACGGTATTACTGGGCGGTGGATGCGTACGTTGGCAGCGCCGCGGACCCGGTCTTCGGGCCGATCTTCAGTTTCGTCGCCGACAACATTGCTCCGAGGGTGAACGCCGGAGCCGACATCGTGACCTGGCTGGAAGACGGGCCCAGGGTCGGGAATCTGGACGCGACCGTCACCGACGAAGACGCTTACAGTGTCCAGTGGACGGTCGTCAGTGAACCAAACGAGGAGACCATCGTCATAGACAACACCAATGCCGAGGACACGGGCATCACCCTGTCCGCCGTGGGACAGTACGTCCTGCAGTTGGCGGCCTCCGACGGCGAATACAGCGGCTCGGATACGATCACGATCAACGTGTATAACGACAGTTGCCAAGCGGCCCAGTCGTTGCCGGGCTACGTGCCTATCGTGGGGGATTTGAATGGGGACTGCCGAGTCGATGACGCGGATCTGGCTCTGCTCGAAGAGAACTGGCTCCAGGACAATTCCCTGACGAACGATTGGTTCCTGGTCGGGCCGTGATCCAGGTTCATTAGGGCATTGGGTACGTATTTGGTGGGGGGGAAGGAAAATGTATGCGCCTGGGTTGCGCCGGTGGAATTGGAACGACCATTTTGAGGCGATAGAATGTCACTAGTGAGTAGAAGAACTGCAATCGTGGCGGCAGTGCTCTGTCTGCAAATCGCCATGCTAACCTTTGGAGTGACTCAGACGCAGAGCAATGAACTGGGCAGAACATATTCGTTCGTCTACCTCGGTGACATACATTTCGACAGGAAATCGCATCACGACCTCGAATGGGTCCGGGCCAACAAGCCGAACGACATCCGCCAGATAGAGGATTACGTCAGGATCGCGAAGCAATTCACTCCGCGCCTCCTGAAGCGAACTCAGGCTTCGATAGAATCCGGCGGCGACGGAATCGACATGATTATCCAGAGCGGCGATCTCACGGAGGGCCTGTGCGGCAGCCGGGCCCTCCAGGAGACTCAGTTCCGAGACGTCAGAGCTTTCATTCGGCAATACGTCCCCCGGACCCCGTTCATCGCCGCCAAGGGCAACCACGATATCACCGGCCCTGGTGCGAGGGAGGCGTTCGACAGCATCATGCTACCCTGGCTATCGGATCAACTTGGCAAGCCGATACACTCTGCATCGTTCTATTTCATGAAGGGACCCGATCTGTTTGTGTTCTTCGACGCCTACCACGACCACGACCTCGACTGGCTTGACAAGACGCTTCGCGAGAACCGGCATCGTCATGCCTTTGTCGTCATGCACCCTCCGGCCGTCCCCTACAATGCAAGGTCTACGTGGCATCTTTTCTGGCGAGAAAGAGACCGGGACGCCCGCGAGAGGTTCCTGAACATTCTCGGCGCCAACCACGTTGTGCTGCTGACCGGCCACCTGCACAAGTACTGCTTTCTCGTGCGAAAGACATCGATGGGTTCTTTCGTGCAGCTCAGTATGAACAGCGTCATCAGCTCGCCGAATGTCACCGTGAAGGACCGGCGTGAAGGCCTTGACGATTATGGAGCCGCACTTGTCGATCTCGAGCCTAAGTTCGACCCCGGCACAGCCCCGCAACGGCGCCAGATCCTTGAAGACGAAAAGCCGTATGTCACTCACTTCGAGTTCGCGGATTTTCCCGGATATGCCCTTCTCCATGCGTCAGATGCAGATATCAACGTAAACGTTTACGTCGGCGATTCGGATAAAGCGTGGAAAAGCCTCTCTCTCAGTTCGGTACTCGGCCATTAAGTCACTCTAACAAGACCCAACCCGTCATTCCGAGTCTCGGGGCTGCCCGAACAGCTCATTGTACTCGGCTTCGAGGCGGAGCTTGTGCCTGACCTCTTCCTCGGCCAAAGCCAGCAGTAACACCTGCGATTCTTCCTCGTGCATGTTCGCCACAAGCGTGACATACGTCCTGAAAGAAACTTCCTCCTTCTCCATCCCCAGAAGAAGAATGTCCTTGTAATCCATCTCCAGCGGCATATTGTTATCGGACAAGATGTAATCGGTGTCGGGGCGTGTCGGCCGTCCCTCGCCCGTCACCGTCCTGCCCATTTTCATCATCTCCAGCTCCAGCCGCTGCCTGTGCTTCAACTCCTCGACGGCGAGATCTTCCAGGACTCCCCGCATTTTTAGACTGGCGACGTGCCGAGCCAGGGCCAGATACAGATGATACGCCTCTATTTCCTTGGAGATTGCAAACTCCAGTATCTCTGCATCAGAATTAACCTTGCTCATTGCCGGTTCCTTCCACGCAATACCTTCCAGGCACGAGCCGTTGTGTCCCCCTTGCCGGCGGACCGCTGCAAGCTACGCTCTCCACGGCCGGGTCCTCTTGACCTGTTTCAAGGCCGCATCGGCCACAAGCACGTCCTCGGCGATCTCGAAATCGAACATCCCCGCCAGCACAAAATCGGCGCCATTGTCGAACACGTACCGGAAGGCATTCTTCGGCGGTATCGCTCCGGCCGCCATCACCTTGAACGCGATCCACGGCTTCTCGACCGTCTTCATCACCTCGATGGTTTCCTGCGGGTCCTTGCACCAGTAGCCCGGTATCTCGGAGTGCGGCCCTTTGAGCTCCTCCGGTTTCGGCCCGGAAGGATAATAGTGATGGTGGAACGTCTTGATATAGAAGTCCGCAGCGATTTTGTTCCGCTCACATTCCTTCACCACCCGCAGATCGTGGGCGCCGACGCCGGAGGGCACGCCTTGCTCCTTGGCGATCTCGACCGCCTTGGCGATCATATCCACCTTGTTCTCCGCCACGAAGCGGTCGGAGCTGACGCCCCAGAGATAAATCGCATCCACGCCCTCATCGACAAGCTGCTTGACCTGCGTCTTGTACCCTTCAGGGTCGCTGTCCACCTGGGCCGTCGGGCAGATGATCCACTGTATCTTGCCGCCCTGCTGGTACCGGTATCTCTTGAGGAGGCTCACGACGCCGGGGGCCGTGTGAATCACGAGCGTATTGACGCCGTGCGCCTCCGCGACGGCCATCGTCTCGCAAATCTTATCCTCGGTATTGTAGTGGGCCGTGAGGTTGTAGACGTACCTCAGGTCCCGGCTATGCGTAAAATGCGTCAGCAGATTCCCGCCTAACAGAAGCCGGCTGACCTGAAGGTCTTTGATCTTGCCCATCGGCAGACTGGCCTTGGATCCGGGCTGTGGCCGGGCATTGCGCCTCACATCACCCGCCGACGCCCTGTCCTGGCTCGCATGGACGACCAGCGCCCCCGCGGCCGGCGTAATCAACGATGTCTTGATGAAATCCCGGCGATCCATTCTCTGTGACATTGTCGTTCTCCTTCTTTTCGCATATTAAACCCTCCAGCCCGACGATTTCGCGCACGCAGACCGGGCGAGGGTCTCGCGTTTTTATTTTACCCGTTTTCACGAATACCCACAAAGCATTTCTTGTGACGCAAACAAACACCCGATTTTCCCGTAGGATTGAGAATTGCAGGATTTATCTGGATTCCAATGCCGATAAGTGATAAAAGAGCATTTTCGTACGGTCGGTCAAGGAACACGTATGGCATGTGAACAATTGAGTATCTACAAAAACCCGAAGCTGAGCACGCCCCGGTTGCTGTTAGGCTTCTCCGGCTGGATGGACGGCGGCGACGTCTCGACCGGCACCGTCCAAGTCCTGATTGACAAGCTGGACGCCGAGAGGTTCGCCGAGATCGAGTCGGACGGATTCTACATCTACAGCTTCCCCGGCACGATGGAGGTCACGTCGCTGTTCCGCCCGCACACGCGAATCAAGAACGGCATCGTTAAGTCCTGTGAAATCCCGTCGAGCACCTTCTACGTCAGCGAGGAAAACGACTTGATCCTGTTCATGGGCAAGGAGCCGAGTCTGCACTGGGAGGAATACGCCGAATGCGTCTACTCGCTGTGCGAGGAATTCGGCGTCAAGATGATTTATTTCATCGGCAGCGTGGCCGGACT
>JARRQQ010000341.1:0-5287 GCA_037381725.1 Sedimentisphaerales bacterium | reverse complement strand
GTCTCTTAAGTTCCTCATTACGTTCCAACCGCCTTTTTAGCTCTCTGTTTTCTTGTTCGATTTCCCTCTTTTCTGTTTGTGTGGAAAGGTATGAGTCGTGCTGCCACCAATTTATGCCCATTTCCAGAGCTTTGTCTACGGAAGCGACCAAGAGCCTTATCTTGATATTGAGAAGATCAATATCTGCAATTTGAATCTTAATATCTCCGGCGATGACAATACCCTTATCCAATACCCTCTCAAGAATATCGGCAAGGTTAGTCGCCTCAGTCGGATGCATCATTTTTTGTTCAGTCATGGTCTGCCTCCCTGTACATCGTGCCACTATTACATCAATTCACCTAAAGGGCCCAGATTCAGGTTCAAGTCCTCATCTCCGAAACCAAAGAATTGTTTCAACTCATCCATTTTATTTTCCAGTTTCATCAGGGCTTCCCCCACTCTTTCTATTTCCTCTTCAGAGAGAGAACCGGCATCCATCCTTCTCATCGCCTGTTTTTCCAGCAACCTTCTTATCAGCTCTACGAGTGTCAACACCAGCTTGGCTAATCCCTTTTCCACGCTCTTGGGATTTGCATCAATTTTTGATGGAAGAGTGTTTCTGGACTTCTGTATCTCGTCAGCAAACTCTTCCGGCGAATCGGTTTCTACAGCTCCATTCGTTATCATACGATAGCCGCTCCTGTAAGAATCTTAGATCCGGCAACTTGATCAAGAAAGCCGTCTTGCCCGAAATCTCGAGGTGGATTGAACTGCCTAGAGAGAACAATAAAGTTATACGCTGGCCAGGGGCCGCTCAATAGAAACTCAAGCTCCGGATGCGCACTCTTTATGTGTCTAAACATCTCTACAAAACTGCTTTTCCGGGATTGTTCGACAAGATAGACAGCGTCTAGAACAAGACTCGCGGTTCTTAATTTCTGAAGCTTTTTTTCCGTAGCGAACTTGCCAATAGCCCTGTCTACGGTTCTGATGAGCTCATCGGCTTGCGCGTTAAATAGTATATCTCTTCTGTATTCTTCCAGTCTGTGTGTCATGTATTTTGTGCTAATCGATCTATTGAGCTCCGGCTCTTTTTGTGTGCCGTCCTTAAGGACTCTAACGATGTCTTCCTTTATTTGATCTGCGTGCCAGATAACCTTGATACTAAACTCGATTTTATTATGCAGTTTTTCCAGATTGTCCCTAAAGTCATTATAGCCACTTTGCATGATCAAAAGTACATGATCTCTGCACTCCACAACACTCTGAAATCTCATGGGCAAAACAGTGAAAGTGGCCATGAGCCTTTCCACTACCGCCTCATGTATCAGAACTTCTTTTTCAGTCATGATTCGAATGGACCGGTTCATTTCACTAACGACCATTCCTATGTCGCAATAAGGGATGTTGTAAATGCCGGAGTATTCCTGGCCGTATATAACATCCTGGATCGGATGACTGGAATCTATTATGCCATACAAATAGAACTTCACTGTTATTTCGCTTCCCGCATCGGTCCGACAAAGGGCGAGCCTCTCAGTTTTTCCATCGTCTCTATCGAGCTAAGTAAGACCTTGAGTCCCAGATAGATGAGGTCCACATTTGCTACAGATATGACCATGTCTCCTGAAATAACCACTCCTTTGTCCAGAACCCTGTCCAGAACCTCGAGAAGAGTCACGTCTTTAGATACTCTTGTTTCACTATTCATTTCACCCTGTCTTTTCCGTTTGTGAAAGGCCACAGAAATTGTAGGGTGGCCACGGGCCGGTACAGTCGATGAGCAATCCATAGCTTTCGTAGCGTGCTTTCAATGTGCGCGCCATATTGAGAAAATCGTCCGTCCTGACTTTATTGACCAAAAAGGCCGCGTTGAAAACCATCTCATCTTCCCGCTCAGTGACCTCCTTGGGCAGCAACCTGTTCAAGTGGGCTTCAGCGCTCAGTTCCTTCAATGCCTCGAAACTCTCTTGCCCCCATTTATCGACCTTCTCATCGAACGCTTCTCGAATCATCGTCTCCTTTCTTTTCTTGAGAAAATACGCCTTACCCGTCGGAACGCGTTTGATTTCCTCTTCCATCGTGAGTATTTGCACCTGGTGGTCGAATAGGCCGGCTTTCGGTTGGACCGGATTACAATAAATCTTAAGGCCCCATTCCTGTTTGTCCGCGAGTCTCCCTAAAATCGTTTTGAACTCTTCTTCGTATTGTTCGAGCATTGCTTTAAGGCTGTCATCCGTGTTGAAGAGCGTCCCAAATCTGAAGGGGATGATGTCGGATTGCATCGCAATCCGTTCTACTGTCTTTTCATGTGTGCTGGCCATATACTTGACCCAATCAAGATTATTCATGTTTCTTTTCAGGCCATCCTCGCTGAATTCTTCGGGCTCCACTTTGCCGGCTACGGCGTATAGGCCATTGCGGCAAATACAATGTGCGTCACTCGACAAAGCCTTTATTTCTTCCAGCCTCGGCTCCTTGTTCGCCACACAATACAAGTAGGTTAGATGCGTTTGTCCGGTCATCGTCATACCTCCGGTGTATCAACCCGTTGTCAATGTGTGGCCCTGACGCTCATAGGATTCAATCTCCAGATCATCGCTGAGCTTGACGTCATAAATATTCCGGTCCTGGACTCTCGTGGGCAAACCGAGCGTCTTTAAGAAAGAGTTTTCTTCATAAACTTCGGCTTCGATGTGCCACTCGTTGTCAACCTTTGTCGCTCCAATCACCTTCACGTCCTGTACACCAAGAGCTCTTTTCAAGAACTCCGTGGCCGTGTTTTTCGCGTCTTCTATGCCGGTCATCTTCTATGTCTCCTTCTCATCGGCGTCTACCAGAGCATCCAGGCGATCCAAGAGCTCCTCTTCTCTCCGATCGTATTGCTCTTCGGTTATCTCATCCATCTCAAGCTGAAGCTGCAATCGCATCAACTCTTCCTTGATACGTCCCTCGTCGCACAGTTCCTTCTGGGCCATGTCACTCAGCTTCTGTCCCATCCAGGCCACTCCCTTGAGCGGTGCCAGCAGCAGACTATCAAGCAGAAACACGCTCAGTAATCCTCGGTATTAATTCTGATGTCTACAAAGTTGAAAGGCGGCAAAGGCCCGACGTATTTGAACGTTACTTTTTCTCCGTATCGCTCATCGAGCCTTTGAACCTGCCGGTCAAAATCCAGTTCATTCTTCTTCTCGACAAAGAAGGCGGCGTTGATAATCATCAGCTCCCCATAGGTTTCATTGGTCTTGACCTCGGCTGCCAACGGCTTGAGAGTATCCAAAATCTCCGTCTCAATGGTTTGTTTTTCTCTCTGCAAGGCCTCCTCGACCATCCTGCCGACCTGGACGCGCTGACAGTGAGACGTTTCAGGGCTAAGTGTTGCGAGCCTTTCTTTCAACAGCCTGATGTTTCCGTACTTCTCCAGGATGTCCTCGTACACGACCTTTTCTTTGAACACCGCCTTGAGACCAAGCTCTGTTTTGTCTTTGACGTTGCTCAACATCTCCGCGAACTTGTCGTGCTCGCGTTCCAGTATCCGCTTGACCTTGTCTCGGTCTTCGGCCACCGTTGCGAATCTGACGGGTAGGGCGGCGTGTCCTGTCATCGCCGTTTCAATCGCTCTTTCATGAGTCAGCGAATTCTCCCGCGAGACCCTGTATTTCTTGATCGGTGCGTCGCTGACTACGGCTGAAATATCGTCAAAGCAGATCGTATACAGGTCGTCGCCTCGCCCGCCGATTCCCAGAGGACCAAACGATTGAGGCTGGTCCGAGTCGATGATGCAGTAGATATATTTGCCTTCTTTCAGGGCTGTTTCCATCGCTACTTCTCCCATTCTTCTGGATAAATGGCAATGTTGACGAAGTTGAACGCCGGCAGCGGTCCGGCGTACAGAAACTCCACCCTGTCCTCGAATTCGATGCTCAGATCATCCATGATATTGTCGAACTCCTTTTCTCTTCCCTTGTCCGTCAAAAAAGCAGCGTTCATAAACATCTCGTCGCCTATCGTATCGTTGAGCTTATGCTCGATGGATGTCCTTCGGAGCCGGTCGACGGTATCCTCCGCTTCTCTCTGTTTCTTCTCATCCAGTGCCTGTTTAACGAGTCGGCCGACGCTCATTCTCACCTGAGGGTCCTTTTCGTTCTGTTCTTTGACGGTTCTTTTCAAACGGCTTATTTCGTTGTTCTCCCACACGATCTCGTCGTAGATCGTCTCCATATTCTTCCACAAACCTTTGACGCCCAGCTCTATCTTGTGATCCATATCTCGCAGGGCGATCTTGAATTCTCTGCGGCGTCTGTCGAGCAGATTCCGGACCTCATCGGCGCTGGAGGCAATCGTTCCGAACCGCACGGGAAGGATGCCGTCATATTCTCGCATCACTTGTTCAATAACCCTCTGATGAGTCAGCATATTGTCTTTGCTTGCGGTGATCTCAATCAGGGGATGACTGCTCACGACCATGCTCAGATCGTCATACCCGATCGTCAGGGCTTCATCCCCACGTCCACCGATTCCGATGGGACCGAAATGGCGTTCCTGCTTCGTTTCGATGATGCAATAAATATACTTGCCTTCTCTTTCCATGTCACCGTGCCGTTGTCACTAATACGGCGTTCTCCTCGAAGGCCTCCCTGTCGAGGCAACAACCCCGGCCTTGTTCCGTCTGGCGGGACGCTCGGTAGTAATCCAAGAGAATTCTGTAGGCTTTGGCGCTCTCGTCGAATTTCTTCTCGATATTCGGCGTGCCGCGATGCTTATCGGGATGGGAGGCAAGAGCGGATTTTCGATGCGCTTTTTTGATATCCTCAGCCGTCACAAAACCACGCTCAAGGCCCAATCGCTCTCTGGCCCAGTCGATTTGCTCGAATTGCGGCCGGCTGATTTCAAGGGTGTAGAAACTGTAGGGCGGCAACGGACCGACCCATCGAAAATTCAGCTTTCCCTCGAATTCCTTGTCGATCTGTTCTACTCTCCGCTCGAAGTCGGCTTGTCTGTCACGGCCTAAGAGGAACGCGGTATTGAGCACCATCGTATCGTCCATAAGGTCGTGAGTCCTGAAATCCTGGGACACCTCATTCAAGACCGTCTGGATTTGCTCTGCGTAGTCGGCCTTGATTCGATCGCAATACCTCTTCACCAGCACACCTACCTTCAACCGATCGTCCACCGTTACGCCGCTTCCCTTGCTCAAGAGCGACTGCTTGAGCGTTCGTATCTCCTCTTCCTCTGAAATCTCCGCCAGGAAAGTCTGAAAATCTCGGAGGGTTGCGACCACGTCGATCTCTATGGCGTCTTGCAC
>JARRQQ010000340.1:0-6660 GCA_037381725.1 Sedimentisphaerales bacterium | reverse complement strand
CAGAGGCTCCTGGCAAGGCTTGCACACGTCCCTCCATTTTTGTGTCATCGGATCCGCAGCCATTTTGGCCATATCCGCGTCGAAATCTCCGCCAGTGTATTCCAGGTAGCTGAACAGATAGGTCTTGCCGTCCGGGAGTCTTCTCAGGTAGATCGAATAATTGCTGATATTGCACTGCCTAATCATATCCAGCACTTCAGGCCAGACATCGGCGTGCAGTTTCTTGTACTCGTCGATCTTGTCTTTTCTTACTCCGATTATCCATGCGTACCGTTGCATTGTCCTGTACCTCCACATTTCTGATTTATGATTTATGAATTACGATTTATGGTTGAGTGGCTCATTTGCAAAGCCGTGATCAAAAATCTCTCGAGACTACCACTGGGCCGGCATGAAGTCGTTCACGTCGGCTTGTGTGATAATATGCTTGGGCAGATACCGTACCGGTTCCAGCTTTTTGCCTTCGAACCACTCGGCTGCGGCATGCACGGCGATGGCGCCGTCGCCTTCGGCGGACTGATACGTGATGGCCAGTGCGTCACCCGCCTTGACCGAGTCCATTCCCGTTTTGCTGTTACCCGCCGCAACAATCACAATGTCTTTTCTTCCAGCCTTTTTGACCGCTTCCAGCGCTCCGGTCAATACGAAACCGTCACCGGCGAGCACCAGGCCCTTCAAGTCGTCGCTGTACTTGGTCAACCACGCCGATACCAGTTGCATGGTGGCTTCAGCGTTCATGTTGGAGGTGTCCATGGCGAGCAGCTTCATGTCGGGCGCGTACTCGGCCAACTCTGTAATGGGTGCGTAAGTACGTGCAAAGAAGGGCGAGCTTCCGGGCATGTGTCTGACTATCGCATATCCGCCTTTTTTTCCTAACGCATCGGCGAATCGTCGCGCCAACATGCGGAACTGACCCCAGTCGTCCGGCCCGGTCCATGCCAGGCAGTATTTCATCGCCTCATCGCACGGGATGGTGTTAGACGTGATGCACGGGATACCGGCCTTGTTAATGCGGCGCAGTAAAGGCGTGCAGGCCGTGGCATCGACGGGTGCGAAGATGATCATATCGGGTCGCTCATTGATGGATTGGTCCGTTTGCTGAGCCTGCAGGTCTACGTTCCAGTTGCTATTGTAAATCTTCACTTTCATTCCGTATGCCTGGGCCATTACTTTGAATCCTTTAACGTATGCGGTCCAGTACGGATGGTCGCCAGCCTTGAGAAGGACGATATGCTTTCCACGCGGGCCGTCTTTGGGGGATGCGGGCATGGTGACCTTTTCGACGTTCCAGCCCGCATACTCGATATCCCACCAGTGTCCCTTCTCGATTTCCGGCAAGGCTTTAGGGTCAGCCGGGCGTTCGGGGATGGTTATTGGTTCCGTTTGCGGCAGAATATACGGCTGCCCATCGGTGCCCTTCAAGGCATACACGTCGAACCCATGCGTCGCGTCATCGTTCGCGATCATCTGGGTGACGGGGCGATTGCGCATGAAGTACATGGCGAAGATCGCCACGATGCCCACAATCGCGACTATCGTGATACAGGTCAGGGCAAAACGGTCCTTGTCGGTCATTGCATCTTCTCCTTCTTCTCTATCGGCCACATGCGACGGCCACGTCATGGCCTTTGCCTCGTCGACCAAATCCGGCCTTTGTCCTTTTACCAATTCGTGCGTGTATGCGACAAATGCCTCGTAAAGAACCACTAAAGCGAGAATGATTCCGTTGGCAAAAATCTGTACCTCGAAGCCCAGCCCGAAGCAGCCAATGCCGTTAAAGAGGGTCGTCAGCATAAGGACGGCGAAATAGCTCTTCAGCACGCTTCCCTTGCCTCCGCTCATCAGCGCGCCGCCTATAATCACCGCCGACAGAACCGTCATGAGCGTACGATTTGCCAGTACGGCTGCCGAGGTCATCGAGCTAAGGCCCGCGGCGAAAAGTAAGCCGCCGACTGCAGCGGTCAGTCCACAAATGACGAAACCCGTGATCAAATAACGGTCCCGTTTCAGCCCGGCCAACCAGGCCGTTTCCGCGTTTGCCCCAACCATGAAAAACGCCCGGCCTAACGGAGTCCGGTTTAGGAACAGTGCGAACGCAAGAACCAAAGCCAATGTTATGATAACAATTGGAGGAGTGAAGGGAACCACGGGCGTTTCGAGCCAGTCTGCAAAGCGAAAATCGTCTATCGCCTTCGATCCACCCTTGCTGTAGAGATGCATCAGGCCCGTCACCACCGTCATCGTTCCGAGTGTAACGATGAATGAGTTGATCCTGGCCTTTGCGACCAAAAGCCCATTGGCCAGCCCCACCAATCCTCCGGCCAGGATAGCCAACGTAATCGACCCGAACCAGCCCACCTGGGGCTGAAGGCCAATCGTCAACATGCCGCAAAGCATGACGACCGCGCCAATGGACAGGTCAAGCTGTCCAAGGATGAAGACAACCGTAAGGCCGATGGCCACGATAGCATTGAGACTGGCACCTTTAAGAATAGTTGTCACATTATATGCGGAGAAGAAATTGGGGGCGAAGGCCGATAGTCCCCCAAAGAGCAATACGAGCATGAGCAGTGCGCGGTTGTTGTCAAGGAACAAGGTCAGACTATGCCAGTTGATCCGCTTGTAGCCCATGCCTTTTCCCAGCGGACGGGACGGCTTATTCATAATCCTTCCCCCTCCGGCGTCGCTGGTACTGGCCCAAACCCACCACGGCTATGAAGATTGCCCCGGTTGCGATATTCTGCTGGAATGTATTGACGCCCATGAACGTCATAATGTTGGCCAGAAGCCCGATCACCAGCACGCCTCCAAATACTCCTAACATGTTGCCTCGCCCACCGCTGAGCATCATCCCGCCGATCACAACAGCCGTCACCGATTTGAAATCGTATCCGCTGCCTAAGTAGAACACGCCGAGCTTGTTCATAGAGGTTATGAAAATGCCCGCGACCGAAGCACAGAAGGCCGCCGCGATGAAGTCCATCTGCACGACGCGTGGAACGTTGATCCCCGTCGTTCTGGCGGCGGCTCGCGCCGAACCGACGAGCTTGGATTCCATCCCGAACCGCGTGCGCGTCATCACAAAGTGCCCCACCACGAACGTCAGGACCATAATCACAACCACCAGTGGTATCGGGCCGACGCTCATGCGAAAAATGTGTATGAAGGCTGCACCCGTCGTGCCGGGCTCTATGTCGGGATACACTTGGTTGTTGCTCCAGGCAAGACGCATAAAACCTTCCATGAAGAACGCGACGGCCAGCGTCCAAAGGATCGGGTTCGCGTTGAATCGCCCCACGACGAAACCGTTCATAGCGCCGATCAGCATCCCCGCCAACACGCCCAATATCAGGGCAGGCGCCAATCCGAGAGGCAGCGTCGCGACGCTGATGATTCCGGAAAACGCCATGATCGACGGAATCGAAAGGTCAGCCATATTACCTGAATAAGTCACGAAGGCCATACCGGCGGCTACAATACCGAGGAGCGATACGGCGTCAAGAACACTCATCAGATTCTTGGACGTAAGAAAGTCTTCGCAGGTAAGTCCGCCGACTACAAGCAACAGCAAGCCGACAAGATAGATGCCGACGTAGTCGTATATTGTGGCCAGTCGGGATAAGCCGTTTGTCTTGTCAGCCGGCCTCATTCAGCTCTCCATTCATCGCCAACAGCACGGAATCTTCCGAAAGCTGATCTTTCTGTATTTCGCCGATCAGATGCCCATCGCGCATCACGATCACACGGTCGGAAAGCCCGACTAACTCCGTCAGATCGGAGCTAATCAGCACAATCGTCCGGCCGTGGTCAGCCAGCTCCATCACGGCCTTGTGAATCTTCATTTTGGCCTTGATATCCACCCCGCGCGAGGGTTCGTCGAGAACCAGGACCGTCGGATTGGCCGCGATCCATTTGCCGAGAAGCACCTTTTGCTGGTTGCCTCCGGACAGGCTACTAACCTCAGCCGACGCCGAAGAGGCCATGATGTCGAGTCTCTCAATCAGCTCTTCAGTGGTTGCGTTCTCGTAGCGTGACGAATATATCCCACAGCGTGTGTGGCGGTGTATTATCGCCGAGACGATGTTCTGTTTCACGGGTAGCCGGAGGAATAACCCATCGGTTTTGCGGCCTTCCGAAAGATAGAATAAACCCCGTTCCATAGCCGTGGCATATGAATGCCGTCCGAGCTTGTGGCCGGCAACCTCGACCGTCCCGCCGTCGATGGGGTCCAGCCCGCACATCGAACGTGCCATCTCAGTCCTGCCCGCGCCCGTCAGGCCGGCCACTCCCAGTATCTCGCCCTTTCGGGCCTGGAATGAGATATCGTGAAAGAAGCCCTTTCGGGTGAGGTGACGCACGTCGAGAATCGGTTGACCTATGGTCGGCGTGCGTTGAACATAGAACTTGTCTATCGTCTGGCCCACCATCATCTGAACGACCGTGGCGGGAGTCGTTTTGTTTGCGCATTCCGTACCGATTTTGCGGCCGTCACGCAACACTGTGACTCGGTCAGCGATCTCAAAAACCTCCGGCAAATGGTGGGAGATATAGATGATCGTAATCCCGCGATTCTTAAGCTGCCGAACGATTTCAAACAACCGTCCGACGTCATCACGCGAGAGGGCCGAGGTGGGCTCGTCCATTACTAATATGCACGGATTGCCCCCCAGGACCTTCGCGATTTCCACGAGTTGGGCCTGGTGCTGGCTAATCGCTTCAATCGTCAGGAACGGATCCAAATCCAGGCCCACTCTTTTGAGCAGACGCGAAGCCTGGCGTGCCATGGCCTTTTTGTCGAGCCAGATGCCGTGCTTGCGAGGCAGGCGACCGACGAACAAATTCTCCGCGATGCTAATAGGGCGTGCTAGGTTCAGCTCCTGGTAGATCATGCCGATACCGTAAGCCTTGGCCATAGCGGGAGAGTGCAGCTTTACCTTCTTGTCTCCAACGAAAATGCGGCCCGTGTAGTCATTGAAAGAACCCGCCAGTATCTTCATCAGCGTGGACTTGCCAGCGCCGTTTTCTCCCATGAGAGCGTGTACTTCTCCCACTCGCGCTTCAAAGTCGACGTTGTCCAACGGATACCGGCCGTACTCGTGAACCAGTTTGACAATATAATCGTAGGTCTGTCCCGACACATTGGTGGCCACGGAGTGGTCGGACTGGAAGATGTAGCCCCCGCCTTTGGCCGCGTTTAGCTTCCGGAGCACTTCTCCACGAATCTGCGCCTTGTCCGAAGTCTCCCATATTTGGATGTTACTGTTCCCGCAGATGCCGAGTCTGTGGCCGTACTTGCGGCGCAGGTTCACGGCGTCGAGTCCCGCCTTGGCTTCCAGCGGATTCATAGCGTCGATGCCAATGTCAACGTAGTCGTCTAATATCTCGCTGACGTTCCCGCAGCCGTGATAGATGACCATCAGGCCTCTTGAATGGGCGTAATCGACCATTGCCTTGACCCAGGGCCTGAAATAGGTGCGCCAGTACTCCGGCGAAAAGAACATCGCTTTCTTGTAAGCCACGTCCCCCCATATCACAAGCCCATCGAGCAAGCCACTTGCAGCATCGATCTGAGCCTTGGTGCAATCGACGTAGAATTGCCCGATACGATTGATCATCTTGCCCATTCGCTCCGGATGCAAGCCGATCCACATCATGTTGTTTTCTGCGCCGATGAGCCGAGTCAGGCACTCGTTGCATTCGATCATACTGCCAAAGACCGGAAAATCCGAATGCAGGGACGTGACCGTTTCTATCCACGCCGGCGAGTTCCGCTCGAAGCCGTCCCCCACGCCTGCGATCTGATTGTCGCCGGCTTCGTAATATCGTCGTTTGTCATAAGGGTCATCGAACTCAAGTGCTTCGAGTTTGTCGATTGTATCGACGTCGAAGTCCACGAACTCCGGCATTGGGGCGTCGAACTTCTTGCGCAGGGTCGCACCGAAGCCTGTCTTGACGACGACTTCATCGTCATTTTCTTTCAACGTCTCGAACGAGCGGATAAAGGGGTCCATGTTTGGAATGGTAACGATCCAGTCCAAATCGTAGTAGAAATACGGATTGGCGTCGTCGCCCAACCCGAGGTCTTTCCGCCACCGTTCAATGAAACTGCCCCAGAAAAAGTCACTGATCGGCACCCGGTCCGGCTCTTGATGAGAAAGAGCTTTCCTCATCCGATCGAGCTTTTTGAGCGTATTTTCTTTGCGCCCGTACCCGGAATCCTTGTTCGTAGCATCAAATATGTCCACGTCTGTGCCCTTCTGATTTTCGATTTTCGATTGCTTCTTCCACGGGATAACGCGATGCGCCTATTTTTTTGACAGAATACCAGGATGCACCGCGCCACAAGGTCCCGCCAAGGATGGCTGGCGCCACGTTCCGCTGGGCGCCGCCTCGGCGTGGTTGTGTTTGCTCGCCTCTTCCTTTGATATTACCCTCTGAGCCACGTATACGCCAATCGGGCGCCCTGAGCTTGCCTCCCACGCGCTGGCCCACAGAACGCGTTTGCCATCGGGTGAGGGGACGGCATGAGCTTCCGTCAGGTAATCGGTTCGGGTCGTATGGAGGTGGGCGATGCGTTCGACCCTCATGCTTCCGTCGAGTTTCACTGCCACGACCTCGTCCCAGTAGGGTGGCCAGGTCGGGCCTCGATGCTGATACCTC
>JARRQQ010000339.1:0-7986 GCA_037381725.1 Sedimentisphaerales bacterium | reverse complement strand
GCCGTTTGGCCCCTTGATCTGCCCCCACACAGGGGGTATCATCACTCCATGACTGAAAAATCGAAACTCCTATCAATTACCAGCCGATCCGGCTTGATGCACGACCTTCTGCTCCCGACTTTGCTCTTTGCGGCGCTCGGCGGCATGACGTGGGCGGTCCGGGGAAGCTCCGGCTTCGGCGCTTCGGCGGGGTGTATTTTTGCGGGTGTGGCGTTGGGGGCCGCGTGGTGGTTCATTGCGCGTGAACCCCAGGGCAGACAAACCCGTCGCTATTGCTCCGGCTGGATCATTCTCGCCATGACCGTCGGTTTCGGCATCGCCGGCAACCGCGGCTGGATGCAATGGCCGGCGTTTTGGGACAACCGGCTTTATATCGAATCGCAATCCGACAATTTTGTCACTATCGACCGGTCCTACGGGTTTCTCTGGCTCTTCATCGCCGGAGTGCCGTGGGCGGGTATGGGCGCCTGCATGCTTGCGTGGTGTGCGTCCGGCCGGCGCACCGGGCCCTGGCTATGGCTGGTCCGGCTGGCCTTTGGCATCGGCATGTGCTATCTGCTGAGCGTTGTGCTGTTTGACCGATATCCAAGCGTCTTTCTCCCGCTTTACGACAGCTTGAAAGACAAGTACGCCGCATCGGCACGGGGTCATGCCCTCTGGAAGATGATTCGCGACAATCGCGAAGCCATGCAGCAAATGGGATTGTATCTCGGCTTTTTGCTATTCGAAGTGGTGCGCCGCGATTGGAAGAATGTGACGCTCATTTCAACGGTCGGCCTTGTGAATGGTCTCGGCTGGTCGCTGCTGCAAAACTGGTCCTGGGCCAAGCGTCTCTGGCCCGGCGTCAACTTCAACTTCTGGCGCTGCTGGGAGACCTCGGGCGGCATCAGTATCGGCATCGCCTTCGGCCTGGCCTATTTCCTCGTCAACCGGCGGATGTCCGAGGAGGAAATCGAAGAAGCGGACGCCCTCCGCAGGAACGCGCGCACGCCGGACTGGACCTGGCTGCTCACCTACGTGGTGTACGTGGCCGCCCTCGGGTACATCGCACCTGAAGTCATGCCCGACTGGGGTCCGGTCGTATGTGCGGCCGTGGGTTCGCTCATCGCAATTGCATTCGGCGTGGGGTACTATCTAAAGGCCAATGCGAAAGGCCCGCGTATCGATCCTGCGTGGTCCGTCGATAGCCCAATTCTGGAAAAATGGGGTGCTTATACCGGTCTCATATTGGGTCTCGGGATTTCGATTGAACGAGGTGTTAAGGGCTGGGGCAACATTTACTACGGCAATGAGCACATGTGGGACAACGTCGCCTGGGCGGTCGTCGGACCGATTATGGCGATCCTCATGATCGTCGCCGCCGTTTGGCTGCTGCGCAGCTACCGGCCGGGCAGCCCGGATACTGACGTCTTCCCCCACGCCTTCGGTCTCATTTGGGTGGTCCTCATCTGTCAAAACGTGATCGCGCAATTCATTACCGGCCCCCATACGAATTGGAGCGAGGTCGCGTTCGATATATACTACCTGCTCTTGTTCTTTATTACGGTGCCTATCGTTTACCATTTCCACTACGTCAAGACACTGCATCGAGTACTCAGCAGGAAACTCGTCGAAACATCTTGAGCGGGCACATCCAACAATGGCCCGGACAAATAGGGACGGCCTTTGTCATTGACGATTTTCGATTGTCGATTTACGATTGACACGTGATTATGGGAAATTAGAGGATGGCCACCTGTGAACGACTTGGGGCCGTTTGCAGAAAACGGCAACTATCCATGAGGACTTTTGATAGAGGACATACGAAAGGCATTCACGAGGAGGCAGATACATAAATGTCACACGAAATGGACCATCACATTTTTGAGGAAGATGAGGGTATTGTGTTCGAGGGCGGAGACGGTCTGTCCATGGATGAAGCGGTGATCATTCGCAATGCACTGGATACGACCGTAGGGATTCAAGCCGAGAATTACTTTATATCGAGAAAACTCGGGGAAAGGAACAAAGACTGGTTCAAAGAAGGACAAGTCTTAGCTACGGGAAAAAAGGGAAGACGCTTCGATGTAATAACGGTCCGTACTAAACTAAATGAGCGAATTGAATTTTGCTTTGATATTACAGACTTCTTTGGAAAGCGTTAGCTTCGTTGGCAAGTACATGAGTGTCAAGATCGTGCTGTGAAAGGATATTTTGGGGGGGCAAGTCACTTTATTGTCCTCTGGTTAGGGTATTATCCGGAAACCCTATAGACGTTGTTATACCGCATCCCAATATCTGGAAAGGAATGGGATAGAAAATGACAGGCTTGTTGCCTCACACCGCGACCGTATTTGTCGGGTTCTTTGCCATCATGAACCCCATTGCGAATGTTCCGATCTTCCTGAGTCTCACAGCCGACGACGACCGACAGACGACGAAGGCCGTGGCCTTACGTTCGCTGATGTTGGCGTTCGTGATCAGTGCCACATTTTCCATTGCAGGCAAGCTCATCTTCGAGCTCTTTGTCATCACCTTGGCCGCCTTTCGAATTACCGGGGGGTTGCTCGTTTTGCTGATCGGCTTTCATATGCTGCAAGGCGGTCAATCCAGCGTTCATCAGCTCAACGAAGGGGACAACCAGAAATGCCGGGAGGCAGCACTGAGCGTCGCAGTCTTTCCCTTGGCGATGCCGATACTCGCAGGTCCGGGCACAATCGCAACGGCCATGAGTTTCTCGGGGCGAGGCGGTATGATGGAGATGGGGATTACTATCGCCGCGTTTGCCGTTCTTTGTGTCATCACGTACGTGTTCTTTGTGTTTGGCGAAAAGTTCGTTACCTTCATCGGAGCGGGCGCCTTGGGAGTCATCACCCGATTGATGGGCTTAATCCTTGCGGTCATTGGGACACAAATGGTGATTGAAGGACTGCATGGCGCCTTTAAGCTTGCGGGGTAACCCAAGACACAATCTGCGCGGTTAAAGATTTCCTCTACGAAGCGGTATAACAACGCAAATCCGGTGGGACAGGGCGGGACCAGCCCTTTGAAATAGGTTTTTCTCTATTTCGTGAGGGCTAATGACGGGGCAGCGAAGGGTTGCAAGACGAGATCAAATCGCTATATTGCCTTCTGGCTTGGGTATTATCCGTAAACCATGTAAACCTCGTTGACCCGTTAGGAAGACGAACATGAACCCCGCGAATCCAGACGTGGTTATCCGAAATGAGACGGATGCCGATATCGATGCGATCACCGAAGTCACCATGGCCGCGTTCGAGACCTTGGAAATCAGCAACCACACGGAGCAGTTCATCATCGAGGCCCTGCGCGCCGCAAAGGCCCTCACCGTCTCTCTGGTTGCGGAATTGGACGGCCGTGTCATCGGTCATATCGCTTTCTCCCCAGTGACGATCTCGGACGGAACACGCAACTGGTATGGACTCGGGCCTGTCTCGGTGTCGCCGAAGTATCAGCGCAAGGGTGTTGGCAAAGCTCTGGTACAGGAAGGGCTATCCCGCCTGAAGAATTTGAACGCTCAAGGCTGCTGTGTCGTCGGACATCCGGAATATTACAGGAAGTTCGGGTTCCAGAATGTCTCCGGCCTTGGGCTTGAGGGCGTACCGCCGGAGGTCTTCTTCGCTCTGGCCTTCCATGGACAACCCCCTGAAGGCACGGTCGCTTTTCATGACGGATTCAAAGCAGACGGCCGACGAGGAGCTCAAGGCAACGCGGCAAACCGCGCGCCGTAACTCAGTCGTTAGCTTCCTGGAGAAAAGAATGAGTACGAACAGAACTCAGCTTGTCAAGTTCAACGTCCATGACTTAACACGTGGCATCGAGAATGATTGGGAAAACTTTGTCGTCAGCGAGGTAAACGATCATGTCGTAAGACTCAGCGTCCTGCAACGAGATTTTCACTGGCATTCCCATTCTAAAAGCGATGAGGTCTTTTATGTAATCCGAGGAAGACTCTTCGTGGATCTTGAGGACAGAACCGAAGAATTGCGCCCAGGCGAGATGATCACGATACCGAAGAACGTGCAACACAGGACGAGGTCACAAGAGAGAACGCTGATTCTCTGTTTCGAGTCTATGGATAACGACGTGACCGGAGATTAGGAATATTGGTGTGAATCGTCGCACTCTGAAATTTGGAGCAGCGTTTTATGAAATCAGCTTTACGTCCAATGAACCGTGATCGCAATAAGGGCAAGAGGGTTGTTTTTGTACTGCTTTTGACGTTCTTTCTTGTACCGGTGGCCTGGCTGCAAGCTGTCTGTGAAGGTCGCACGCCGGAGGCGGAGAAGGTGCTGAGCTATCTTAAGGGGCTGGGAAACGGCCGCTATATGTTCGGGCAGATGGCCACCTGGGTCCATAATGAGAATCCGGATATGAACGACCCCAGCAATTGGCTCAGGAAAGTATACGATCACACGGGAAAAATGCCCCGGTATGGATGCATCACGTACGATTTCGACGACGACCCCTTTCCCGGTTCGGCGTGGAATGACGGCGTCAAGAAAATGTGGGATCGCGGCCTGATCGTCGGCGTATTCTCGTTTTACGCCAATCCGTCGGGCCGGCGGTGGAACGGCCCGGTGGATATCGATCCGATCTTCGCCCCGGAGGATAATCCGGTCAAGCGCAACTTCTACAAGCAGATGGACAGGATGGCCGGGAATCTGCAGTGGTTGAAGGATCGGGGAATACCCGTTGTCTATACACCCTTTGTGGAAAGCAACGACAGGAACAAATGGCACGCCAAGGAGGGACCCGAAACTATCATCAGGCTTTATCGCCTGGTTCACGACTACTTTACCCACGACAAGGGCCTCGACAATATCCTCTGGGCCTATCATACGACCGGCAATCGCGGTGCACTGGAAAAGTATTATCCGGGCGACGCCTATGTGGATGTCCTGGGAAAATCAGCCTACGGCACGGGTTTGAATTTTTCCGAGTACGCCTGGGCCGTCGAGAAGAAAAAGACGGCCGGAAAGGTCATCTGGTGGTCGGAACTGGGGATCCGCGGACGATCCGACCCGCCCAGGGATTGCCTGGACGTGGTTAGGAAGCTGGAGACCACGTATCCTGAGCTGGCGGGATTTGTCTTCTGGAGTGACGCGGGGTATTACAACGTGGTCGGCAACGTCAATGGACCTGAGCTTATGGCGCATCCAGAGATTGTGACCCTGAAATAAGAGAGGCCAAGAATTGCGCCGGACTGATCCACACGATTGGAGAAAGGAGATCAATAAATGATCGGACTGATTGCCGGACGTTCACCGGATCGGCATTCGCCCCGATCCTGGCGGTGGAGTCCGAAGGATTTACGATCACCTCCGGCCAAGACAATCTCGTCCGCTACCCGTCCTCTCCGGGGAAACAGCGTAATTTCTGTCAGACTTGCGGCTGTCACGTGTTCTCACGTGCGGAACAGAGGCCCGGGATGATTATCGTCCGGGCAGGCTCTCTGGATGATGATCCGCAGATGCAGCCGCAATGTCACGTCTGGACGAGCTTGAAAGCGCCATGGCATGAGATCTGTGATTCGATCCCACAATACCCGGAAGGATTGCCTCGGAAATGAACAGTGGCAGGGCCTTGATGTATAGAGAGTCCGGTCGATGTATCGAATGGAATTGAGTACGGTTTCCCCGGATTTTCGTAGAGATGGGAGGTATGCAATGGAACGCCAGCTATTACGTCTGCCAACGGTTGCAAATCGGATTCAGAATTCTTTGGTATCGCTGTTATCCGCCGGACTATTGCTGATGTGGCCGATTACGGGCGCCGGCGCCGCGTTGTACGTCTCTCCTGACGGCAATGACGGCAATCCCGGCACCGCGAGCCAGCCGTTGCGAACGCTGCAAGGCGCGCGGGACCGGGTTCGCACTATGGACAAGGACGGGCCTCAGGATATCCAGGTGCTATTCAAAACCGGTGATTACTTCATCGACAACACCGTCCATTTTGGTAAAGAAGACTCGGGTTCCAGCGGCAGCCGAGTCATCTACAAGAATTGGGGTGATAAAGGCAGCGCCCATTTCATTGGCGGCCGGGCCCTGACGGAATGGAAGGATGTGGGCGGAGGCATCTACAGCACTCAGCTCGAAGGGAATGTCTACGCGCTTTTTGAAAACGATCAGCCCGCCGTCATGGCCCGGGAACCCAACAAAGGTTATCACGAATTCGAATCCGTCTCTGACTTTAGCTGATTTCAATAGCCGTGTCATCACACTTGACCAGCCGTACGCCGGGAATCTCAAAGGCACCGTCTGGAACGATGCATGGGCTGCGCGGACTCGTACCCGTTTCTATATCTATAATTCCAGATCCTTCCTGGACCAGCCGGGTGAATTCTACATGGACCCCACCGCACACAGAATCTATTACAGGCCGCGGAGCACGCCGATTGAAGAACAGACCATTATTGCCGCGACGATGGATTGGATTATTGATATTGACGGGGCAAGTAACATCCAATTCGAGGGCCTTACATTTAAGGTCTCCAACGGCCTGTTAGAGGTCCTGCCCTCTCTTGCGCTGCATTCGAACGTCAAGGGAGGATTGGTTCGTCTGGGTGACGCCCGAAACGTCATCATCAAGTATTGCCGGCTTCTCAATTCCGGGCAGAACGGCGTGATCGTGGAGGGGGATATCGAAGGGTGTACGATCTACGGAAATCTCATCACCCAGACGATGAGCGGCGGCGTCCGCTTTGTGGGCGGCAATAACCGGGATAACGTCATTGAAAACAACTACGTGCACCACGTGGGAGAAGGAATCTACGTGCGCAATAGCGTGGGTGACGTGATTCGGCATAATCTCATCCATGACGTCGAGTCGAATGGGTTCAAATCGCTTTACGTGGAAAGGCAGACCGTCAGTTACAATGACATTTCCCGAGTTGGGCTGGATGGAACCGATAGTGACGCGGCGGGAATCTACACCAACTGTACCGCCGGAGGACCGGAGGGCGGGCACGTCACGATTGACCACAACCGGCTTCATGACATGGCCCACAACGGCTATCCCGGCTATCCTGCTTCCGCACTCTACCTTGATATGGACGGCGTGTACAACTGCACCGTGACCAATAACGTCATTTACGGTATCGGTCACAAGTACGCAGTGCACGTCCGCGGACCGAACCACGTCGTCCGCAACAACGTTATTGATTTTGAAGGGCCGGACCTGCTGCCGCCGTTCACGATCATCGCGGGCAGTCGACGCACCAACGTCGCGGTGGATGCACCGCCTATCTGGAATCACCATTACACCTTCGAGAACAATATCGTCTGGCTGTCTTCCGGTTCAATCTTTCAAATCGGCGGCAAATTAGATAGAGAGACATTCAAGGACGTAGACAATAACGTGTACTACAATCCGCAAGGGCACTATGCCTTCGCAAGGATGACATTGGAAAACTGGCGTCGCAGGGGATTCGATACCCACACGAGTTTTGCCGACCCTTTATTTGTGGACCGGGAGAATCACGATTATCACCTTAAGCCCGGCTCGCCGGCTCTATCACTGGGGTTTGAGAACATCGACACCCGCGGAATCGGCCTAAAAAAGGATTTTCCATACAAGAGAAACTAAGGACAGCCGTTCTTCACACCCGAATAGAACCTTTTGTGCTTTAGAAGAGCGAGCAAGATACATGACTGATTTCGGAGTCACGGAACGAAAGGCCACAGAGCTTGAGCAGCGGATGGTTAAGTGTGGGTTATATGAGAAGGATATCGAGGAGAAGTTCGTCCGAAGCGGCGGGCCGGGCGGGCAGAGAGTCAATAAGAGTTCTTCTTGCGTTCAGCTTACGCATCGTCCGAGCGGGCTGACGGTCAAGATGCAGAAGAGCCGGACTCAAAGGCTGAATCGTTACTACGCCAGAAAACGACTGTGTGAAATGCTGGAGAACAAATTGCTCGGGAAAGAAAGCCCGGAGGCCAAAAGGCTAAGCAAGATTCGTAAGCAGAAAGACCGAAGACGACGCAGAAG
>JARRQQ010000338.1:0-8615 GCA_037381725.1 Sedimentisphaerales bacterium | reverse complement strand
ACGGCTCTCACCGCTGTCTGGATATCGCCATAGGCACTCATCATGAGAACAGATACCCATGGAGCGATGCGTTTCACCTTCATCAAGACTTCCATGCCGTTCATTTGAGGCATTCTCAGATCGGTGATCAGCAGATGGCAG
Organism: Sedimentisphaerales bacterium; assembly: GCA_037381725.1. Taxonomy (GTDB): domain Bacteria; phylum Planctomycetota; class Phycisphaerae; order Sedimentisphaerales; family Anaerobacaceae; genus JAFGTG01. The sequence continues at coordinate 8,474 of JARRQQ010000338.1, read as the reverse complement.
GTGTGGGGCCGCAACGCAGCCAAGCACGCGGCCGGGTCGCCAAAAGAACTCACCTTGACGCCGGTGTCTTCGAGAATCCTCCGGATGACTTGCCGCACTTGCGGCTCGTCGTCAAGGATGAATACATGTTGTTTCGCGGCATTAACCATAGCCCCCTCTTTATGGCTTCCTTTCCTGCCCCCCTACAAACCGTACAGCGTAGTATCACGAAGTTATCTCTCTCGGCTCTTCACTTCCCACTGTGCTTACCAACTGGCAGGATACCGCCGTATAAGGCCCAAAAAAATCAGAGAATTTCCCAATTCCTGTAGGCAAATCCCTTATGAGCAAAACTACTATGTACGTCCTATAATCTCACTTAAGCAAAGCGTCTCTCCCACGCGGCAGATTGACAATAAACGTAGCCCCTTTGCCAAATTCGCTGTCGACACGGAGTGTACCGCCCGCCCGAGCGACAATTCTTTGCACAATGCAAAGCCCTAGTCCCGTCCCTTGGCCCCCGACCTTTGTGGTAAAGAACGGCTCAAGAATCCTATCAAGATGCCTAGGCTCAATTCCGCCGCAATCATCAGAGAAGCATAGCTCGACAGCGTGATCGTTTGCGGCGCCACTGATGGTAAGTCGTCTAGCCTTCTTGCCCTCGGCAGCTTGAATGGCGTTTTCGATAAGGGCAAACAAGAGTTGTTCCATCTCCCGTTCACTTATGCGTATGGGTGGTAACCCGTCCATTTCTTTCACGTGCAGTTCAATGTCGGTTCGTTGCGCGCTCCTTCGCAACACGTTCACGATTCTCTTGACGACGTTCTTCACGTCGATCTCTCCGACTGCCTCTTGAGGAACATCCCTCGTGAGTTTCCGGAATCTCTCAATAATTGACGTGAGGTTCGCGACCTGAGCCAGAGCATCCTCAAGCCCTCCTACCACGGTCTTCGAGGGCAAACCTGCTGCCTTCAGCTCATCCAACGCATCATCGAGCGACAGCCGGATGACGGTCAGAGGTTGCATCAGCTCGTGAGCCACGGAAGCGCTCAATGTTCCCAACGAAGCCAGCCACTCGATGCGAGCCATGTGACTCGGGAAAGCGACAGATTTCTCTGTGATCGTGCTTTCCAGTGAAGAACCCGCCGATGTTTGATTGCTCTGCAAACGATGACTATCCCTTGAATGAAAAGTACTGTCTTGATATCCGTCCACCGCCTGGCAGGGTTTACCCCCACCATAATACGCGTCGTACGCCTGGCAACACTTTTCACTGATCATGTCATTGAGGATTGTATTCTTGGCGGTGACGTCGGTCCGCACGATATCTGGATCTCTATCCATTATACTCACCCATGCAATCCGCGGCGGGCGACGCCACGGCAATCAAGCTTCTTCACATAGAACCTATGAATTGAATATTATTCTCCCTTCTTTCCCACTGTAAAGGCGCAAATTCTCCAAAAAAACGCTCTGTCGCCTTGCACAAAATTCCTCACGGCAAAAACAACATTTATAGGACGTTACTGGGCGAATGAGTACAACTACTTGTATGCGGAGACCGAGTGTCGTTTCCGTTTCCGGTAGAGGTCATTGGCAGGCTCTAGAATCCCTAGCGTCTTCTGAGGACATGGCGTGTCAGCTTCCCGATCGTGACCATGGACCGGTGTGCTGATTCTCGGTTGTCGAATGAGCAGGCAACCCTTGTCAGTCCGGCCGGCGCCGGAGCAACTCATGAAGCTGACGATAGTAACCTTCGCGCTTCATGAGTTCATCATGGGTCCCCACATCTATCAGCTCACCGTGACGCATGACTAGGATGCGATCCGCGTGCCGGATGGTGGAGAATCGGTGGGCAATCACGATGCTCGTGCGCTGACGCATCAGCTTGCCCAGTCCATCTTGAATAAGCATTTCCGTGGCTGAATCCACGTTGGCGGTCGCCTCATCCATCACAAGCAATAACCTGGGATTTTGAGCAAGCGTGCGGGCCATCGACACCAGTTGCTTTTGTCCGAGCGAGAGTCCTTCGCCACGTTCGTTGAGCACGGTGTCATAGCCCTCGGGCATTTCACTGATGAATCCGTCAGCGTTCACCGTTTTAGCCGCATTGATCAAGGCATCCCGGCTCAGATTCGGATTGAGCAGTGAGATATTGTCGGCCACCGTGGCGGTAAACAGAAACGGGTCCTGGAGGACATAGCCGAGGCGCTGACGCAGATCGGCTTTGCGGAAGGTCCGTACGTCGTAACCGTCTATTTTTACGGACCCACGCTGCACATCATAGAACCGCCCTATCAAATTGATGATTGTGCTTTTGCCGGCGCCTGTAGCTCCAACGACGGCAACCACTTCGCCGGGCTGGATGCGAAAGCTGAGGTCCTTCAGTACCCAATTCTCGTCCTCATAAGCAAACCAGACGTGGTCGAATTCAATCACACCGTCGATCCTTCTCGGCTCCAGCGGCTTATCCGGGTCGGTGATTTCCTCGCGGATATCGATCAGGGCGAAGATGCGCTCAGCGGCGGCCATCGCTGTCTGGAACATCCCGGCTTTATCGGAAAGGGACCCCAGTGGGCGGAAGAAGTTGCGGACATAGGTCAGGAATGCGATGAGCACCCCGAGCGAAATCAGCCCGCTGTTGCCGAGCAGTAGAAAGCCGCCTGTGCCAAGAATGAGCAGGAAGGCAGCGGCCTGACCGGCCTCGATAACCGGAAAATACAGACTGAACCAGCGGACCTCCTCGAAGTAGGCGGCGCGCAGGTCAGTATTGCGTTCCATAAATTCGTTCTGAGCAGCCGCTTCGCGGTTGAATAGCTGTATCGTCGTCATGCCCACCAGATCTTCCTGGAGCAGCCCGTTCAAGGAGGCTTGCCGTTTGCGAATCATTCGGTTGGCCTCGCGAAGCCGGCCGTTGATAAAGAAGAGAGCCCCAAAGATTAGCGGTAAGGCAGCAAACAGAGCCAGGGCCACCTGCACGTTAATCAGCAGCATGTAGACCATGATGCTCACGAGCATGAAGACGTCGGCGATAGTGCCCACGACACCGTCGGTCACAAACATTTGCAGGCGGTCGATATCAGTCGTAACGCGCGTTAGCAGCGCGCCAACGGCGGTGCGATCAAAGTAGGCCTGATGCAGCCGCGTCACCTTCTTGAACAGGTCGTGGCGAACGTCCACCAAGTACATCCAACTCAGATAGGTTAGCTTTCCTATACGCTCATTCGCGGTCACGTCATGGTTAAGCAGGCAGGAATCCGTGATCCGTTTGATCAGTACGGGCAAATAATTGATCAGGCCCGACAGGATGAGAATCAGGATCAGCGACAATAACATCCACCGCCAGTAAGGCAGAGAGTAACTCAGCAGGCGTCGAGCCAGCCTGGATTTGCGAGGCGATTCTGCGTCTTGTGTCATGAACCAGCCTCCAGCTTTCTTTCTATCTGTTGCATGGCATTGAGTTCGCGGTAATAGCCGGGCCGGGCAATGAGTTCATCGTGTGTGCCGCATTGGGTGATGCGGCCGTCCTCGATCACTACAATCTCATCGGCGTAGCGAAGCGCCGATACACGGTGGCTGACGAGAAGGGTCGTGCGCTCTTTCATAACAGGTTGGAGCTTCACCATAATGGCCGCTTCGGTCTGCGTGTCCACCGCTGAAAGCACGTCATCGAGTATCAGAATTTTCGGGTGGCGTGCGACGGCCCGACCGATTGAGGCACGTTGGCGCTGACCGCCGGAAAGCGTGACACCGCGTTCGCCGATCAAAGTCTCGAATCGATTCGGAAACGTCTCAACGTCCTTCTTGAGATGTGCCACGTCTGCCGCCCAGTCGATAAGATCTTCGTTCGGCTCGTGCACGCCAAAGCCGATATTATGCTCCAGCGTCCGCGAGAACAGGATCGGCTCCTGTGCAGCGAAACCGATATGACTGCGCAGCACGTCCAGCGGGATGGTCTTGAGGTTGTGGCCGTCAATGGACACTGTTCCTTCGGTAGGATCCATCAGTCGCCCCACCAATGACACGAGCAGCGTTTTACCACCGCCGGTCGGGCCCGTGACGCCGATGGTCTTGCCGGAAGGGACGTGCAAATTGATCCGGTGCAGGAAGCGCCTGCCGTCGATATCCAGTGAGATATCCCTGAGAGCGATCTCGCCCCGCAAAGCCCGGACATCATGATCGGTCTGGCCCGAGTCCTCGATGAGAGGTTCCCGCTCCAGGATTTCCTTAATGCGATGCCAGCTCACTTTGCCGCGTTGGAGCAGGCTGGCAATCCAACTGAAGCCCAGGAGCGGCCATTGCATGTAGAGCAGATACTGCATGAACTGGACCAGCGTTCCAATGGAGCGATGCCCGTGGATCACCTGACGGCCACCGACGTTCAAAATCACAACGGTGCTCAGGCCGAACCAGAATGCCATGAACGGCCATAGACTCTGTCTGGCCGTCTGAACCCGCATATTGAGTTGCACGAGGCCTTTGTTGATGGACTCGAACATACCGATCCGGCGCGGCTCAATTGCAAATCCCTTTATGCATCGGATGCCCGAAAAAGTCTCCTGGCAAAAGTTCGAGATATCAGACACCTGTTCCTGCAAAAGTTTTTGCCGTCGGCGAATCACCCGTAGAACCAGGAAAAAGAAGAAGGTCATCGGCAGATACAACCCCAGCACGAGTAGCGCCAACGACGTATCAATAGCCAGCATGACAGCGGACGCGCACAGAATCACACCCGTCGCCCGAATGCCCTGGAGTAACCCCTGGCCGATCGAGTCCCGCACGAGGGTCATATCGGAGGACATCCGCGTGATCAGGTCGCCGGTCCGTCCTTTGCGAAAGAACTCCTGATCCATCTCCGTCAAACGCTCGAACATCTCCTGACGGAGTGCATACTCGACTTTGTGTGAGAGCTTGAGCGGTATTTTGCGCAGGTATCTCGAACAGGCGAGGGTCACGCCGGAAAGCCCGGCATACCACACAAGGAGGCGGACCAGGGCCGCCCGGGTCATCGTTCCATCGGTGAGGCCGTCAATGACCCGCCGCACGATAAACGGCAGATAAAGGCTCACTCCAACCGTAAACGCGGTGCACAGCACAGTCAGTGCGATTTCGCCCTTGTGCCGGGCGATGTAGCACGCCAATCTGACTTCTCTCTTCAGAATGTCCCAATCTCCAACATAGGGGCCTTGGGGAGTCAGAGACTCCGAAAAACGTTCTTTTCGATTTTCAAACGGAACAGAATAGCAGGTGGGCAACGGATTACAAGCCCACCATCGTTTTTGTCGTCCGGAAAGTGGAGTACGACCGAAGTGTCCAATCACTCATTCAACGACCGCAAGGCCGTCACGTTTGAATCAGGTAAGGTCGCCAAATCGTTGCTTTGCCGCCTTGAGCCGTCATGCCGGTGTGAATATAATCACCTTTATAGACGTTGCACAGTAAGAAGGTGTTGCACCGATGACGACCTGAAGCGAATATAGGGAACTACCCATGATGTCAATAACGGGCAACAAAGTGATGCGTATTGCTATCGTCCTTTGCGCGGCCGCGCTTGCTGCTGGCTGCGTGAAAACATCCACCCAAGGTCGAATGGAAGGTGAGGGTAGCAGTGAGAATCATGCCTTGGAGGCCGAACAGCCCGTCTTCATGGTCCCCACTTTATGGGAGTATTCCGTTCCACTGATCGCTCCTGAAAACCGAGAGACCAATCCCAGCAGAGCGCAAAAAGACCCCAGCATCGTCTTCTACGGCGGAAGATGGCACGTCTTCATGACGGTTAAGCTGCCGGGCAGGTCGGCGATTGAGTATTGCTCATTCGAGAAGTGGGAAGAAGCTAACAAATCTCAGCGTACAATCCTCGCGATTAGCACGAGTGACTATTATGGCGCTCCGCAGATTTTCTATTTCACCCCACACAAGAAGTGGTATCTGATCTACCAGATGGGGGTACCCGGGGCCAGCAGGATGTGGGTGGCGTACTCCACGACCACGGACATCGCTGATCCCCATTCGTGGACACAGGCCAGACCAATCCTTGACGGTGGAAAAGAAGACCCGCGCAAAGTCGGTGGACTGGACTACTGGATCATCTGTGACAGCCAACGCGCTTATCTGTTCCTGACTAGCTTGAACGGCAAGATGTGGCGGCTGTGGACGCCACTGGAAGATTTTCCGCAAGGCTTCGCCCATTGCGAGCTTGCCCTCGAAGCCAAGATTTTTGAGGCCAGCCACACGTATAAGCTCAAGGGCGTGAAGAAATACCTGACAATCGTCGAGCAGAACGGTCGGCGGTACTACAAGGCGTACGTCGCAGATCGCTTGGATGGCGAGTGGAAACCCGTTGCCGATACGGCGGAGCGGCCTTTTGCCGGATGGATGAACATCCGCCCGGCCCCTGGGATAGAGGCGTGGACCGACAACGTCAGTCATGGCGAGCTCATCCGCGACGGATATGATCAAACCTTAACGGTCAATCCTCGCAATTTGCGGTTCGTCTTCCAAGGCATGTGGGATAAGGACAAGCTCGGCAATGGCTACGGTCAGTTCCAGTGGCGGATCGGCATGTTGACGGAAGCTAAGTGGTCCTCTTGCCCTTCCCCAACTCGGCGTTCTGGCTAAGCAGAAGACGCTGCAGGGCCTTAACATCGAGTTTGCGCGGAGGAACGTTGCCCTTGGCGGCCAGTGCCGCGGCGCAGCCGGAGGCCTGTCCAATTGCCATCGCCGGAGCCATCGAGCGGGCGGACTGGAATGGCCCTTGCTCGCACGAAATGCAGCGTCCGGTGAGCACAAGCCCTTCGACCTTTTTGGGGACGAGGGACCGGTACGGTATTTCGAAGCCCTCGTGGTTGAAGAAGAAGCGCTTGCCGTGATAGCTGGGCATGGGATTCGAGCTGATAGCGACCACATCGGGAAATCGCGTACCCTTGATCGCGTCTTGCTCCGTAACGACGTATTCCCCGAGAACGCGACGTGTCTCGCGAACGCCGATACCGGTAGCCGTCTGCATCAAGTAGAGCGATTCCATCCCCGGCCGTCGCTTCATCTGCTCCACTTGTTCCCAGAGCTTGAGCCGCGTTTCGACCTCCGCTTCCGTAAGGCTCTCAACGTCCAGCCCGTCCCCGTCCAAGCCCGGTCCCCACTTGACGACCCGGTCACCGATCCGAATTCCCCCATAAGGCCCCTCAATGCTGGAAGGCAGTCCGCCCAGACGGTACATCAGACTCATGCCCATACGGTCGCCCTCCCTCGCTGGACTCATGAACGGTGCCCCCGCCCTGGCGGCGACGTCTCCGTCACCCGTGGCGTCAACAACGACGTCAGCGGCAATGGCCTGCCTGCCCGACTTGGATTCCGCGACGACCCCCGTGACGCGAGCCCCCTCGAGCATGGGCGCGGCGATCCAACTGTGAAGCCGCAACTTGACCCCTTCTTTGCGAATCAGGTTCAGCGACGCCACCTTAGCCGCTTCGGGGTCAAATCCGATGCAGTAAGGCAGGTCACCGCTGGCCACGTCACGTTCGGCTTTTGGATAGGAATCATAGTCGGCTATGCCTCCCAGTCGCACCAACTCGGCAATATACTCGGCGGGGATTCCCTTGACCGTCTGGAGCGCATCGGGCGGCCGCTGGTTTCGAAAACCGTTGTAGCACGTCATCAATCCCGCGGTCCCGTTGCCGCCAAGGAAGGGATACCGCTCGATGAGCAGTGTATCGGCACCGCTTCTGGCAGCCGCCACAGCCGCGATCACACCGCTCGGACCACCTCCGGCGACGACCACGTCGTAGCGCCCCACAACAGGCGTCTCTATCGACTCCCTGTACAGATTCCGTCCCGATCGAGGGACAGATCGTGCCGTAGCGACATGGGGCAAAGCACCCGCGGTCACGAGCGCTCCACTGATAGCACCGCCAATAAGCTCTCGCCTGCCAATGCCCTTTTGAGAACTGTTCGTCCGTCCATCCGTTTGATCTTGCGACATCTGACTTTCCTCCTGCACTAAGCTAATCGCTCAACGATTCCCACAATTGGTCGTCAATCTGTTAGAATTCAGACAATCCTCCTCGACTTTGTGGACTATCCCTTGACCACTTCATGCTTTTCGATGAAGCTCGAATCGATATCCACGCCTGAACCTGGCCCGGTGGGGACTTGGATCTTTCCATCCACGACCGATAGAGGCGAGGTCTTGCACTCGAATTGCACGTTTGTGCGCAATCCTTTGAATTCGTGATGAGCACAGGCGTTCGGAAGAGCGGATACAAAGTGAATCATGTAAAGGTATCCGAGGCCTCCGCCGGACATGTGCGGCGTGCATGTCTTCCCGAATGCGTGGGCCATGCGTGCCACTTTCATCGAGCGGACCATGCCCCCAAAATAGTAGTTGTCCGGCTGCCCGATTTGAAGCCCATTATTGGCGATGAGCCAACGAAAACCGTGCAGGCTGTATTCCTGTTCGCCGCCCGCAATTGGAAGCGTCAACGCATCGGCGACCTTTC
>JARRQQ010000337.1:0-6090 GCA_037381725.1 Sedimentisphaerales bacterium | reverse complement strand
TACACCCAACAGAGCACACAGATGTGTTCCGTTAACCGTCCACCGAACAGCCACCATGACTCCTTATGCCAAAATATTTTCGGCAGTAACCCGCATATCAGGAAAGGCTGCGAGGTGCAACAAGCCAACCTGCTTGTACATGTTGTACGGCAAAGGATTGCCGGGAATGACGGGATTGTGCGCGATGAGGTCAGGACTGTGGGTGTTATCCAGACCAGCCACGTTTTGCTCATTCCAGAACTTCTGAACAAAGTAGAGAACCATGGCTGTATTTGTGACCGGATCACCCAGATCACCGGTCATTTCAGAGGGTGGCCCCCAGGTATAGTCGGTGGCAGTCGGAGGCATTACACCGAGCTGCTGCATCAGGCCCAGGGCGTCCCAGGAGCTCCAGCTTTCTTGTATTTTGTCTCCGACAATGCGGACGTTAGCGATAGCTGTGACTGTGACTTGCAGCCCAGTAGGTGGGATGCCCATCAGCTCGCCCTGATGCGTGCCCGTACCGGTCAGGCGGGTGACGACCATGTCCCCTTCGGCGACTTGATCCTCTACGGCCCAATGGATATCGGGGAAAGCTTCGCGATACCCAGCGACATATTCCTTGAACCCTTCGGGCCCCTGTACGTCGTCAGTGCCAAGATGAAGGATAGCATCGGGAGCGAAGACTTCGTCTGCTACGTCCAAAAGCCCCTGGTTCCATATCTCGTCGAAGACGCGCCGTTCAAGGGCCTTGTTTGTCTCCAGGTCAGGTGGGGGAAAATCAGACCCTCTGCATTGTACCGTTGAAGACTTACTCCTCTCAACTGAATTGAACGTCTTGTGGCTGGCATGCCCATGTATGGACCGTCGTTGGTCCCTTTGATCAATAACTCAGACACCACCCAACCATCTCCCATATCAATAGCCCGCACGATTTCCATCGGCATTTCCGAGAATCCCTGAAACATCATCTCACCAACAGCGAGGTACGCATCACGAGACAGAGGGACCCCAAGTGGGGCGATCAGAATGTCTGCATCAGGCTGAATCATCTTGGCCATGCCGGACAGATCGCCGGCATTCCAACGGGAAGTAAACTCCGCGGCAGCCTCCAAAGGAGTAAGTCCGGTCGGCTCTGCTTCTGGAAGCGAAAAGGAGGGAACCAGAAGCGCCGGATCAAGCTCTGGAGCGGGCATCACACCCATCTGCATCAGCGTGCTCGCCATATCCACATACTCCGCGGCCCGTTTAATCTTGTCCCCTTCAAACTCCCAAATGTGCAGCGGGGCTATTTGGAGATTTTTTCCAGTAGCTGGAATGCCTGACAACTCTCCCAAATGCGTTCCGGTGGCCACAGCCTCCGTAACCATGACATTGTCGGAAACCAGGATGCGAGTCTGAGCACTATGGAAATCCGGAATTCCCTGGAAGACCCCTTCAAAGAAGCCAGCTACTTCCTGTTTACCATTGAGAGCGGGCGGCTGGGCTACAAAGTCATATACGATGTCGTCCGTCCAATACGAATTCATCTGAGCCGTATCGTGGGCATTGACTGCGTCTATCAATCCTTGCATCGCTGCCCTCATCTCTTCTTCCGAAGCGGCAGCATCTATTTGAAAAATGCTGCTTAGAACAACGAAAATAGTACAAGCCAGGAAAATGGTTTTGAATCGAGAGAACATGGTCAGCCTCCTGAAAATCATATATGAAGATGAGTCCCCCCTCTACACGCGAATCTCAACTAGGCAGTAGAGCCGTGCGCCTCGTCACCAAAACGGGAGATTTGTTCCCAAAGCCATCGTTATTCTCCTCTCGGTTTAACGGAGGTTATATTCGGTAGACTCAATGCTTGTCAATTGCGGTAACTACGTATTTTCCTTGAGAAACCCCTGCAAAGCAAAAGCAGAGGAGGACACCGGATACTCTGAGGGTCGTTGGCGAGAAGAGACTCAGGCTTGCGGCATGTTTATTTGGACATATACTACTTCTGGACGAAATAGTATGGTTTTCACGGGTACGGCGGTGAAAAAAGGCAATCAAAAGGCTTGGCCGGACCTGCCGGAACGGACCCGAACGGCGATCAAAGCACTCATCGAAAAGCGTCTGGAGGGACGGTCCTGATCGCCTCCGGATACTGCGACGTGCCGGCGGGTCATGGAAACGCCTACATGGGCTGGCGCCGCCTGGGCGGCGGGGGTGTCAGATTTGCCGGACCCATGCGCTGACGCATGGAGACCAACAGAACCGCTTCGACTTGTTTGAAACCTTTGGACTCCACGGACAGGCAGGGCTACCGAGGCCCGTAGCGACGAAACATGCTGCCGCTACGCCTGTGGCCGAGAACGGCTACCGGGACACAAGCTCTGTCAAGCTTGCGCCGCCAAGAAAGAACGGCAACGAAAGAAGCAAGCCTGCCGCGACCGCGGGAACGTCCCGGTCGCCGCCGACATGCTCAATGATCGTGTCTCCTCTGTTATCGTCAGAGCGTCAAATCAAATCTCAACTATTTCACCTCATAAGGAGAGGTGCCTAATAGGACCAACACCATTCCTATCCCACAAAAGGCTACTGGTATCGTGATTTCGAGTAATAGGGGGCCAAACAAGACCAGTACCCAAGACCCCTTGATATAGCCCAGCAACTTCAGTGCAATCAAGACTGTCTCGGTTATTGATATTAGCGCTGGCGCGATGACGAACATTAGAAGAGTTGAGCCCCAAACAATATTGTGACCCCAATAGCTCAACGGCATCCGCAGGCCCATCGTATATTTTCTCCTTTGTCTGTTACTGTCTCAATGCCTTCGTATTCTCTATCTGTCTTCCCGGACTTCCCATGAACAGGCAATCAGTCATAAGATGTTTTGCCGACTACTTTGTTTTATCGGCACGATCTTCGCAAATCTTGAGCTGCTCAGAATTATCCGCAATCAACTTGGCTTACCGAACAGCGCAAAGGCATTTCAAATATTGATTCGAATGTTGTTCTTCCGGGATATCGCCGGGTGCCCGAGAGGGTGGCCAGACCGAGCATCAGATTACAGCTCTGTCGGGGGTGCAGGTGTAGTCCGTCGTATGCTTGCCCCAGATTCAATGAGGCGTAGTGGATAAAAGTCGATAGGTCTCTGTTTTGTTTTCCCATTGATGTGGATCAAGGCTGGCGAAAAAATCTTCACAGGGCGGGAAAAGCCGGCTCCAGAGCGTCACGATAAGTCTTATTTATTTCATGTTTACCCCATTTTCTTCTCGGTCAATGCCGTTTGTTTTATCGTGCTACCCCTTTCTCAAAGTATAACCCAGCCATCGTAAAATGCAAATCGCGCAGGGGGCGAAAAATCGATAACAAGAGGTCTGTTGTTCAAGGAAAAAGGGCTGCAAGCGCAAGGTCATTAGATCACATCGTGCGTTCGTACGCCAAGAATCCAGGAGGCAAATCACCAGTACGGGAATTGATCTTTTCAACATCCGACTCCTCAGCAGAAGGACGTGCTATCCGCGCGCCACTATATCATGAACTCGCCGAAGCTCCGTCTAAGCACTCGTATTCTACCGTTTCCTGCAAGAACCTAGCTGTTGTGGTGACCACGCATTTTCCTTGAAAAGCCCCTGCAAAGCAAAAGGAGAAGAAAGACCAAGCTGTTCGCAGGGGCTTGGAGAACATCACAAATGAAATTAGCCCTTACATACCGGTTCTGTCAATTGCGGTAGGTACGTGTTTTTCTTGAGAAGTCTCTGCGGTGTGGAGGGAAAGAGGAAAGAGCGAGATATTCGCAGGGGTTTGAGGATCGAGTCATCTCGATACCACACTATTCGCCGGAGGAAGTCGAGCCCTGTGGTTCGGTACGCCCGGTGGAAGGTCGGCCATTCACTGTGATCGCTCAGAATATCCAGAAGGAGGGCGGTTCGCAGCGAGTCTGAGGGGAGCGATCTGAGAGAATCCCCCTTCTGGAACCCTCAGAGAGAATTGGTCTTGGACTTATGACTATTCGGACATATACTGTTGGGGCCGGGATAATATGGCGATTTGGAGCAGAGAAATGAAGAACGGCAATAGAGAGCCTTGGCCGAGCCTTCCTATGTCCGTCCGAAAGCAGATCATCACCACGGCGAAAGCCGCGATCACGGAGGAACGCTCCTGATGGCTTAAGGATATCGCGATGTACCCGACGCACCTGTGAGGCGCCGGCGTCCCCTGAGCGAATGGGGGCTAGGTCTGCCTACAGCGATCTGCGTCGTCGCAGCCAACCAACCACACCCGCACCCAAGCTGCCAAGAAGAAGTGCCCCGGGCGCAGGAATTGTGCATTGTGGGGGTGGATCTCCGTCGCTCGGTGGTCCGTTGACCAATGCTTCACTACCTCCGCTGGCGTAGCCTTGAACATGGAGACCTATGCGCATATCGCCCGAGGCAAGTTCAGCCTCAATCGTCGCATAAGCGGCCTCAAACGTGATTCCAAGAAACTCACCCGGATTGACGCCATTCGACTGGACAGGGGAGTCCGAGTCGAAGGAGAAGGCCCCCGTGGTAAACGATACGTTGTTTCCACCCGGAAGATTTGCCGGAGATGCCCCTTGAGAGAATGCCACTCCCGCTGAGCAGTCCAGTGAGAGGAAGGACGCAAGAGAGCCGTCGGCGAAGTAAACGTCAGTAATCGACAAGGCCTCAGGCCCTGAATTTGTGAACTCAAATCTCACTTGGGTCCCAAGGGCCTCTTGAAAAAGCTCAACCATTAGCTGGGCTTCACCAATAGCGCCGTCGTTGATCTGTGCGGGACCGTCTCCCTGTTCGATAATGTGGGTAAAGCTATACGTTGGCCCGGCTTTTGCCGTACCCAGGAGCAATCCCAAATGCATCACCACGGCAATAATCATTGATTTATTCATATTGTGAATCTATCTCCGATACCCGAGCCTGCGCTCTCCCTTATTTAGGCCCCAAAGAGTCAGGAAGTCTTGTGCCGGGCCAGAAACTCTCTCTCTTTCTCCAGCCATTGCCCGTCGCAACCGTCTCTTGTGCAGTAATACCATGTGAACAAAACTCCATTTTCTATACATTGATCCGTTACAGCCATAGAAGCGCCACACTCAGGGCAAAGCTTGTGTTCTGTTTTCTGTGAATCTCTTGTTCTTCCAACTGTCATAACATACGTTCCAAATGTTGAACGACCTGCCACAAAGTCCTTGAAGCCAAACGTTAGACGCTCTCGCCTTTGCATGTGCTCACGAACGAACGGCGCACTGCCACCAACACATATCCGTAAGGGGTGATTTGCTATGTAATCCTCTCCCACACTAACGGGTTATTTTACCAATTTTCACCTTATATGTCAAGAGAGAAATCACTTAGCTGTTGTACAACGTGCATGAATAGACATTGAGAGGCGAAAGGGTAACGACCGATGCTCGATATTGACCCGAAAATCAAGGGTAGCTGCCCGGCCACAACGTTTATCCATAGGGGCGTCTTACGTATATTCCCCCCCTGGGTGGATTCCAACCGTACCGGCGGGGGGAAGTCAGAGACGATGAAGAAGAATCAGTCGCTGCGAATGAGTGAGCGAACTTATCAAGAGAAGTAGGAGCGAGCGAACGAATGAGCGTGATTCTTTTTTGCAAAAACGGCGCAAAACATTTTGAAAAAGTCATGGAACATCGAGGCTCTGGTCAACTGGCGGATAGCAGAGCTTGAGCCGGACGTCAAGCTCGATCAGTGGATCGAGACCGTGCCGAACAGCCTTCTGAGGAAATTCGTATCCTCGGGACTCATCGACGGCCGGCCAGCAGAGATCGCAACTCGCCGATTCCAAGACTCGGAGTGGCCAAAAGTGGAAATCGACAATCGACAATCGCAAATCATAAATCGAATAGCCCCAAGGGGATTCGAACCCCTGTTGCCGGGTTGAAAACCCGGTGTCCTGGACCTGCCTAGACGATGGGGCCAACCGAATTTATTCCATACTAATTGCTTCCTCCGGACAAGCGTCGACACAAACTCCGCAATCAATGCAGGTTTCCTCATCGACAACGGCTTTTTCGTCAACCATATTGATGGCTTCGCTCGGACACTCTGATACACAGGTTTCACAGCCAGTGCATTTCTCTTCATCTACTTT
>JARRQQ010000336.1:0-5368 GCA_037381725.1 Sedimentisphaerales bacterium | reverse complement strand
GAAGGATTCGACTTTGATTTCTGGCTCGGCCAGACGCCCAAAGTCGAGTACATCAAAGAGCGGACGCACTTTAGCTTCCGCTACTGGTGGACCTACTCCGGCGGCACGATGACCGACTGGGGCGCCCATCACAACGACATCGTCCTTTGGGCATTGGACCTGGACCATTCCGGCCCCGTCAGTATCGAAGGCAAGCAACTGATTGATATGATCCCCGGCGGCTACACGGCAGCCAGCGAATACGCCGTGACCTATACCTATGCGAACGGCGTTGTCCACACATGCAAGAGCACCACGGCCAGTGCCTGGTACGGCGGTGTCAAGGACCCCAACGGCCAGCAGCACGGCATCAAATTCCACGGCACTGATGGCTGGATCTGGGTGACGCGAGGCAAGATCGACGCCAGTAACCGGCAAATCCTGAAGGACAAGCTGCCCGACGACGCGAAGCGCGTTTACGTCAGCACCGACCACATGGGCAACTTCGTCGAGTGCGTGAAATCTCGCAAAGCTCCCATCTGCCCCGCCGAGATCGGCCACCGTTCCGGGAGCCTGTGCCACCTGGGAGTTATCGCCATCCGCCTGGGCCGAAAGCTGAAGTGGGACCCCGCAGCGCAGCAATTCGTCGGCGATGCGGAGGCGAGCACGTGGCTTTCCCGCCCTATGCGAAGGCCGTATGACTATAGCATGGTGTGAGCTTCTCGCGTGCGCAAGTCACGGCATTTAACGGGCTATCAGGATATCAGGTGAATGCAGATATCGAGCAGCGATGCTGGTGTTATCTTACCGTGCTTGTCCGTCCCGGGCGAGATGTCACTCACTCGTCGCCTGCGTTCTCTTTCTTCAGCGGCGTCGTCCAAAGATAAATCGTGTGCTGGTCGTAGTATTGATCGTTCACGGAGACTTCCACCACTTTATCGGGTTTGACGCCCCTCATATCGAAGTCATGGGAGACGATGCGCGATCCGGGCTTGAGTTTTTCCAGTTGAGGAATCAGCTTGACGTTGAGCTCGGGGAGCAAATAGAGCGTGATCACATTCGCCTTGCTCAAGTCCAGCGTGAAGATGTCTTTCTGCTCTATTCGCACGAGATCTCCGACGTTATTCTCTTTCACGTTGGCGAGCGATTCCTTGATTCGCCTGGGGTCCACGTCGAACCCCACGGCTTTGCAGCCGTACTTCTTCGCGGCCGTCACGACGATCCGCCCGTCGCCGCAACCGAGATCGTAAACCAGGTCGTCCTTGGTCACGTGCGCCATCTCCAGCATCTTGTCGACCACCAGCGGAGGGGTGGGGACATAAATCACGTCCGGCTCGTGGGGAGCCTGCTGCGCCTTGGCGGCTCTTTGTCCCGCGCCTGCCGGGCGCCTTCTCTGCCCCGTCACTTGCTGGGTGCCTCGTGACGTAGTGATCTCTCCGGTGAGCTTCCTGCCCTTAACCCGGCCTGCAAAGTTGATATCGAATGTCCGGTTGCCGAAATTCAAGCTGGTTTTGAACGCTATCTGCCCGTTATCGAAATCGACTTTCTTGACCGCGAGGGGTCCGTAAAGCGCGCTCAGGTCAGGATATATCCTCAGCAATTGCTTGCGGGTGCCTGAATCCGACGCGATGTCCAACTCCCAGAGGCCAACGATGGGGGCCCCGATACGCTTGCCTTCCACACTAATCTCGCCGCGGTCGGAGTTGATAACGCCGGTAAGAGTGCCTCCCTTGATCGTGCCTTCAAAAGTGGACTCCCATTGGCGATCTTGCGCTTTGCTCTTGCGGTCGAACGCCAGCTTATTGGCTTTGAATCTCACATTAGTGATCGCATGCTCGCCCCACTGGCTTTGCCAATCTGCCGAGAGCGTTCGGTCTTCATTTTGTTTGACGGCGAGAACCGACGTGAATTCGCGGTCGCCCATTCTGAGCTTCAATTCCCAATTTCCAGCGGCCGTCGGCATCCGCCTCATGCGGGTCCCTTCGGCCTGGAACTGCCCCCTGTCACTGGAGAACGTCCCGGAAAGTCTGCCGCGGCGAATGGTCCCAGCGAAATTCGTCGTCGTCTCCTCATTGCGGAATCGGTTCACCTGCACGAAGCTTAGTTGGTTTCCTTCGAGCCTAACATCGCGTAACGGGCTGATTCCCCAGAAAGCGATCACCTCCCCCTTCAACCCGTCGTCTCCGTCGTTGGTGAGAGACAAAATCGACGTCATCTTCCGGCCGTTGAAGTCCACCTGGAGCTGCCAGTCTCCGAGAATTGGCTTCTTTGCCGGCCCGGCCGATACCTGTCCCGGGGAAAGCCAGAGGATGACGAGCGCGAAAAGACAAACTTGTTTTGAGACGGTTGACTGTTTCATAGCATGGTTCTCCTAACAGAAAAGAACTTCTCCTACTCACTACCCTACAGCATATGCACACTGCATAACGGTCTCTCCACCATACCGAATGGGTAAATTATAGCAGGGTTCGGGGCAGGATAGCGCTGATTTTCTGGGTCGGGTTAGTTATTTTTTGTGCCGGTATGCGGACGCTGGCAAAAAGGCACGCAATCGCTAAAATGAGTCCATGAGTGATTTGTCCGGTAGAAGAGAATCTTGTCGAGATATTCTCGACAGTCAGGACGAGGCGATCTACAACGTTAGGGCAGCTTCGCCGGGTCCGCAGGGTCAACTACCCCTGACGCCCAGCCAGCTCGTCGAAAGTCCGAGCGGCGATATCTTCGGCATGATTCAGGACGTGGGTATGGGGTGGGAGCCGGCTGAGACACTCCAGGAGCCGTTCTTGCTCATCAGCACTCAGGGAGGGCTTCGTGCGGAGAACGGCGCTCCCGTTGCCCTGGGCTACCACACCGGCCATTGGGAGCTCGGCCTGCTGATGCGAGCAGCCGCAGAGGAGTTGCAGCGTCTGGGCTTTACGCCGTTTGCGGCGTACTGTACGGATCCATGTGACGGTCGAACCCAGGGCACGGCCGGGATGATGGATAGTCTGCCTTATCGCAACGATGCCGCGGCGATCTTCCGCCGCTTCGTTCGTAGCCTTCCGAGGTGCAAAGGAGTGCTCGGTATAGCGACATGCGACAAGGGTCTGCCCGCGATGATGATGGCGTTAGCTTCGCTGAGAAACCTGCCCTCGGTGCTGGTGCCGGGCGGAGTCACACTTCCGCCCGCTGAGGGTGAGGACCTGGGCAAGATTCAGTCCATCGGCGCACGCTTTGCCCATGACCAGGTGACCCTGGAGTATGCCAGGCAAATGACCTGCAGGTCCTGTGCAAGTGCCGGCGGCGGCTGTCAGTTTCTCGGAACGGCGGCGACGTCTCAGGTGGTCGGCGAAGCGCTGGGGATGAGCCTGCCCCATGCCGCACTGGCCCCGTCGGGCCAACGTATCTGGCTGGATATGGCCAAACGTTCTGCGAAGGCATTGGTGCGCCTACGGAAGACGGACGTAACCGCCAAAGATATCTTCACCGACTCGGCCATCCACAACGCGATGGTCGTTTTCGCTGCTTTCGGTGGCTCAACGAATCTGCTTTTGCACATTCCGGCCATAGCGCATGCTGCTGGACTCAAACGCCCTACCTTTGAGGATTGGAAGAAGGTTAACCGATCTGTACCTCGCCTCGTTGACGTTTTACCTAATGGACCCGTGGGACATGCCACTGTGCGCGTTTTTCTGGCGGGCGGTGTGCCGGAAGTGATGCTGCACTTGAGGCGGCTTGGACTTTTATATTGTGACGTCTTGACGGTATCGGGAGAGCGATTAGGTGAGGTGCTCGACTGGTGGGAAAGGTCCGAACGTCGAAGGCGGTTGCGCGAGTTGCTCTATGAACGAGACGGTGTCATTCCGGACGATGTGATTATGAGTCCCGATCAAGCCCGCCGACAGGGTTTGAAAAGCACCATGACTTTGCCAATGGGAAACCTTGCCCCAGAAGGCTCGGTCATCAAGAGCACCGCTATCGATCCATCACTGCTCGATTCGGACGGCGTGTATCGCATCGTCGGGTTGGCGCGAGTCTTCACGAGCGAGTCCGCCGCTATCCGGGCCATAAAGGCAGGCGTTATTAAGCCTGGCGATGTCATCGTGCTCATTTGCGCCGGCCCAATGGGCAGCGGGATGGAAGAAATCCTGCAAGTGACCGGTGCTCTGAGGTATCTGCCCTGGGGTAAAGACGTTGCGGTCATCACGGACGGGCGGTTCAGCGGCGTTAGCACGGGCGCCTGTATCGGGCATGTTGCGCCGGAAGCTCTGGCTGGCGGACCGGTTGGAAAAGTGCTGGATGGGGATGCTATACAAATCGTCATCGATACGAATAATCTGGAAGGGAACGTGGACTTGCTCGGGGAAGCCGACACGCCGGCAGATCAGCGGAGCGTCGAGCTTGGCGCGCGAATATTGGCTACACGCTCTTTGCGGTCTGATCTGTCGCCGCATCCTGACCTACCGGACGACACTCGCTTGTGGGCGGCCTTGCAGGCAATCGGCGGAGGTACGTTCGGCGGATGCGTGTATGATGTCAATGCAATCATCGAACGGTTGAAAGCCGGTGGAGAGAGCTTGTAGAACCTTTGAGGACAGAAGTATGGGACGCAATAGAGAGAAGCTATCAGGTGTCTTTGCCCCAGTAGTGACACCGTTCAGATCTGACGAACCGGCCCTCGATGATCTGAGGTTCAACTTGAGAAGACTTAACGAAACTGGCCTGACGGGTTATCTGGCACTCGGCTCGAACGGCGAGTTCAGGAGTCTGACCGACAAGGAGCAAATTCAGGTCTTGGAAGTTTTCGCTGAGGAGAAAGGTGACAAAATCGTCATGGTCGGCACCGGCTGTGAATCGAGCAAGCAAACCATCGAGAAGTCAAAATTGGTTTGCGAGATGGGCTTCGATTATGTGAGTGTTCTAACGCCATGCTACTTCGCCAAACAGATCGACGGCGCGACACTGAGAAGCCATTACGAGCGGATCGCTGATGCAATTGACGTTCCCGTGCTTCTCTACAACGCGCCCGGCTTCACGGGCGGAGTGAGAATCCCTGTGTCGACGATTGTCGAACTCTCGCGGCATCCCAACATCGCCGGTATGAAAGATTCCTCGCCGGAAGGCCCGGCCAAGTTGCTCGCCCATCTCGATTCTAAAGAAGATTTTCACGTTTTGGCGGGGTCGGCCAATTTCTTCTACCCCTCTCTTCACCTCGGAGCACCGGGCGGCGTCATTTCCCTTGCCAACGCCCTTCCCGATCCGTGCTGCGAGCTATACCGTCTATTTATCCAAGGCGAATACGATCAGGCACGCCAGCTTCATTGCAAGCTCTCGCGGCTCAACCAAGCCGTTTCCGGAGCTTGGGGTGTGGCGGGCGCGAAGGTTGCCATGGACCTGACCGGATTCAGAG
>JARRQQ010000335.1:0-5379 GCA_037381725.1 Sedimentisphaerales bacterium | reverse complement strand
TCCTGATCTTCCTCTTTGTGGTCATGGAGGCGTTGCCCTTCCTCGGCCGGTTCAACGTCGTTGAATTTCTGACCAGCACGGCTTGGTACCCCGAGCACCAGCCCAACCCTGAGTTTGGCGTCCTGGCCTTGATTGTCGGTTCGGTGTACGTGACCGCGGCGGCACTGATCTTCTCGGTCCCTCTCGGCGTGCTGGCGGCGGTCTTCCTGAGCGACGTCGTATCGTTCAGGGTCAGCGGCATCGTCAAGCCCATCATCGAGATCTTAGCCGCGATTCCGTCGGTGGCGTACGGTTTCTTCGCCGTCCTGGTCCTGGCGCCCTGGCTGCAGAAACACCTCGGGTATGCCACGGGAACGAACGCATTGAATGCCTCCCTCTTGCTTTCGATCATGGCGCTTCCGACGATCATCAGCGTCGCCCAGGATTCGATCTCGGCTACGGGCAGGGAGCTCAGGGAAGCCTCGTATGCGCTCGGGGCGACCCGCGTGGAGACCGTCTTCAGGGTGGTCATTCCGGCGGCGCACAGCGGGATCATCGCCGCAATCGTCCTGGGAATGATGCGGGCCATCGGGGAGACGATGGTCGTCTGGATGGCCTCGGGCAACGCCAGTCAGATACCGCATCCGTGGTGGGACTTGTCTCAGTCGGTCCGCACTATGACGGCTACCATCGCGGGCGACATGGGCGAGACGGAAAAAGGCTCGGACCACTACCGGGCGCTTTTCACCGTCGGTCTGCTGCTGCTCGTCATGACGTTTCTGCTGAACATCGTCAGTGAGTTCTTCCTGACCCGTGCGAAGAAAGCCTCGGGGGAATCGTAAGATGCGAGCGACATACCGCACACTACTTGACAGGGCTTTCACCGTAGTAACGGGGCTATCGGCTTTGCTTTTGATGGTCGTTTTGCTCGTGGTGCTTGGCCCGATGCTCCGGCGGGGACTGGGCGCGGTCGTGTTCCAAGGGACGGTCGAGTTTCGCAAGATGCAATTGGCCGAGTTCGGGCACGGACGGGAATCGATGGTTCGCGCCGAATCGAGCAAGACCGAAGCGCCCCGCGACCAAGTGTACGCGATTCTGGATGACTTCAAGAGTGGAGTCGATACCGAGACGCTGACGGACCAGGCTAAGGAAATCTACCGCGCGTTCGGCAAGGAGCTTCAACGCAAGGGAATCGTCCGCGAGGAATATACCGCGCTTCGCTCGTTAGCCAGGCATATCCGCAACAAGCTCCTGGACGCTTTTTCCAGCATCGACATCAAGCAGGTGCAAGAAGATACGAAATACGTTTTGCAGTACGAGGGGGACGAACGCTTCAAGGGCACGGCTGCGGCTGGTTTCTTTTCTCTGGCAAAGCAATATGAGAAAGCCGCCGCTGCGACGGATCTGAATAAGAGGGATGAATACGCCCAGGAGTTGGACGAGGTCGAGCAAGTGATAAAGGGCTTGTTGGGTCCGCGCCCGAAAGAAGACAAGCCGGCTCTGGCACAATTTCGCTACGGTGCGACGCGGTGGGACCAGGCTCAGGATTTGCTTCACCGGCTGCTCTGGAAAGAGCAATGGGTGCCGGCGGAATCGGGCAAGTCCCTGGTCAAGACCGAGGTCAGCCGAGCCAGCCTGTTTTCGGGCACCGAGTTGGAACCCCTGTTCGGATACGTCCAGGACAATCTTCACGAAATGCTCGCGCCGAAGTGGACCTTTTATTGGCGCTATTTCCTCGACGACAGCACGCCGGGGCACTACTTCGGAGGCGTCGGCCCGGAGATCCTCGGAACGCTGTTCCTGACGCTTCTGAGCATGGTTTTCGTTGTGCCGTTCGGCGTGGTGAGCGCCGCCTATCTGACCGAATGCACGCGAGAAGGCCCGGTGATCAGGATCATCCGAATGTGTATCAACACGCTGGCCGGGGTTCCGAGCATTGTGTTCGGGCTTTTCGGTCTGGCTTTCTTTGTTCTCTTCCTCATCCCGCTGTTCGGCGGGCCTTCGAAGCCGTGTATCCTTGCCGGTTCAATGACGCTCGCGGTGCTGACCCTGCCCGTGATGATCCGCTCCAGCGAAGAGGCGATTCGAACGGTTCCGCAAACCTACAAAGAGGCGTCGCTCGCCCTCGGGGCGGGTTCGTTCAGGACATTCGTGGCGGTGACACTCCCGGCCGCCCTTCCGGGAATCCTGACGGGGGTGATATTGAGCCTGAGCCGGGTCGCGGGGGAGACGGCGCCGATCTTGTTCACGGCGGGTATTGCGGTTGGACCCGTGCCGAAATCGGTCTTCCAAACCACGCGAACGCTCTCGTACGGAAGCTGGGACATGGCCGTGGGGGATAAGCTCGCGGCGCAAGTTCCGCACCAGCAATATGGGATGGTGGTTACGCTCGTCCTGTTGATCTTATGCCTGAATGCCCTGGCGATAGTCGTGCGTTCGAGGGTGTTCAAGCGGCTCAAAGGCCAGTAAGGATGCTGCTGAACGTGAAAGAGTTTCCCGAACAGAAAGGTCATGCTACAATGTTGACATCAGCGATGCCGATCTCACAAGAGAGTCGCAGTCAAGCTAAGCTGGAGACCGTCCGCAAGGCGACAGAAGAAGACGTGAGCGAGCCTATGGAACAGGCAAAGCCGGCTGAAGCGCGGGCTTCGGCGGTAGTGGAAGCCCGGGATTTCAGCTTCTACTACGGCGTGAAGATGGGCGTTCAGAATATCACGATGAGCATCTATCCGAACTCCGTGACAGCTATTATAGGGCCGAGCGGCTGTGGAAAGAGCACCTTTCTGCGGAGCATCAACCGCATCAACGACCTGATTCCGAACATCCGCGTCCAGGGTCAGATGCTGGTGAACGGCCAGGACGTTTACGACAGGCGTGTTAATTTGGTGAATCTTCGCCGGCAGGTCGGCATGGTCTTTCAAAAGCCGAATCCTTTTCCCAAGAGCATCTTCGACAACGTCGCCTATGGCCCGAGGCTGCAGGGGACGAAACGACGCGGCGAATTGCAGCAAATCGTGGAAGAGAGCCTGAAGGCCGCGGCGCTATGGGACGAGGTCAAGGACGATTTGAAGAATTCGGCGCTGGCGCTGTCGGGCGGGCAGCAGCAACGATTGTGCATCGCCAGAAGCCTGGCGACGAAGCCGAACGTTCTTCTGATGGACGAGCCTTGTTCGGCCTTGGACCCGATTGCGACGGGCAAGATAGAAGACTTGATCGACGCGCTGCGAAGCGACTATACTATCGTCATTGTGACTCACAACATGCAGCAGGCCGCGAGGGTCAGCGAGCGGACCGCTTTCTTCTGCTTAGGCGAGCTGGTCGAGTATGATTCGACCGTCAAAATCTTCCGCAATCCGGGCATGAAGAAGACGGAAGACTATGTGACGGGGAGGTTCGGATAACAAAACGCGGGGTGAGCGCGTGAAGGACTGTGGCGATGGCCAAGCATTTGCAGCGGGAAATTGAGAATTTGAAGAAGAAGATTTTGAGCCTCGGCGCGAGGGTGGAGGTCGCCGTGCACGAGGCAATACGCTCTATCCTGGAACGAGACGCGGCCCTGGCCCGGAAGATCATCGACGACGATATTCAAATCGATCAGACGGAAGTCGAGGTCGAAGAAGAGTGCCTGAAGATTCTGGCGTTGCATCAGCCAGTCGCCATCGATCTTCGCTTTATCGTAGCGGTGTTAAAGATCAATAACGATCTCGAACGCATCGGCGATTTGGCGGTGAATATCGCGGAGAGATCGTCGTTTCTCGCTTCGCAAGTCCCCGTGAGCTTGTCCTTCGACTTCGCCGAGATGTCCGAAAAGACGGAAGCCATGCTGAATATGAGCCTGGACGCTTTGGTCAATCTTAG
Organism: Sedimentisphaerales bacterium; assembly: GCA_037381725.1. GTDB lineage: Bacteria > Planctomycetota > Phycisphaerae > Sedimentisphaerales > Anaerobacaceae > JAFGTG01. The sequence continues at coordinate 1,542 of JARRQQ010000335.1, read as the reverse complement.
CTCGGAACTCGCCCACAGGGTTTGTTCCAACGACGACACGATAGATGCAATGAATCGCGAGGTGTACCTGAGGGTCCAGGAGTCCATTCCGAGGCATCCGGAGCAGATGACTTCTCTGATTCATCTGCTCTCGGTATCGCGGCATTTGGAGCGGATCGCCGACCACGCGACGAACATCGCTGAGGACGTCATCTACATGATTGACGGGCAGATCATCCGCCACAAAGCCGAGGACTATCGCTGACCGAGCTTCCCTACGCGGATCGCTGAAACACTCCAGACGGGAACATTACCTTCGCTGCTTGTGACGTTTCCCGTAAGGTTCACGCCATTTCCTCCCACCGACTGTCTCTTTTTCCTGAAATAAAGCCTGTCAGGTCTCGACAATCTTTATGTGGCCCATTGGGAGCCAAAATCGTGAATGATTGTAAAAGTAGTGTTAGTAAGGAGTAACGTCATGATTATGAAATGGCTAAAAAGAAGTGTGCTTGTGGTGGCGGGTCTTTCTTTGGCCGGTAGTCTGATTTTCGGCAAAGACGTGGTCAGCTACGTTCGCAGCTCGGCCAAGTCGGTCCGGACCGTGGTCAAAGACGCGGTTCCCATCGAATTCGAGCTTCGACGCGCCCGCGATCTACTGGAGGAGATCTTGCCCGAGATGCAAGCCAATGTTCGGCTGATCGCCGAGGAAGAGGTGGAAGTGGCGGCGCTGAAGGTTGACATCGCCAAAGGTGAGAAGACGCTCGACGAGGAGAAGGTCCGCATTACGAAGCTGCGCGACGCTTTGGGGCAACCGCAGGCCCAGTATTGCTTCGGCGGGCGCGAGTTTTCTCGCGGTTACGTAAAGGAAGACCTGGCCCGAAGGTTCGAGCGGTTCAAAGAAAGCGAACTGGTCCTGGCCGGCAAGAAGCGGCTGTTGACGACCCGTGAGAATTCTCTGAACGCCGCGACCGCGCTGTTGGACAGGACGAAAAGCCGCAAGAGACTGCTTGAAGACAAGATCGAGTCGCTGGTGGCCCAGCATCGTCTCATCCAGGCAGCGGCCGTCGGATCGAAAATCCAGGTGGACAACAGCAAGCTGGCCCAGACCGAAAAGCTCATCGCGGAGATCAAGAAGCGTCTGGATGTCAGCGAGCGTGTGCTGGCCCACGAAAATCAGTTCCTCCAGGACATTCCCGTCGATGCCGTCCCCGAGGAAGACTTGCTGGTGCAGGTTGACGATTATTTCAAGGCCAAGGACCAGCAACAGCATTTGGCGAGCACGGCCAGCCCGGCAGAGCAGCCCGAATCCGATCTGGCTGAGGGACTGGAAAATTAACACCAAACGTGGTAAGATGATTTTCGATTGCCGAATGTCGATTGTCGATTGAAGGAAATCGAAAATCCCCATTGCGGGAGTACTGCGGTGTTGATCCTACAACTAAAACAAGCCGAGACTGCGATTGCCGACGACCGATTGGACGAGGCGTTCGAGATCGTTCAATCCGAGAATATTCGGCAGCATCGCCGGGGCCAGAAACTGATCGGCCGGCTGGCTCGCGCTTT
>JARRQQ010000334.1:0-5398 GCA_037381725.1 Sedimentisphaerales bacterium | reverse complement strand
GTCTCGGACGTCTTCCACACGAAGCCCGGGGATCGCCGGTCTTCCGCAAACCGGCTTTCGGACGCTCTTGACAGGAAGGACGCGGAGAGAGGACTCGTCAAGGAGGCCACCGTAGCCGCCTTCGCATCGGTTTGCCAGTTGGCCGAGGGCGCAATGGGAGCCATCCTGATAGGGGGTGTTGCCCACCACTTGGGCAAGTATGTCGCACTGTGCGTTGCCGGCGCGCTTGACGAGGTAGGCGAATACAGATCTTGGCCCATCGTGCAGGTTCCCTCGTCCGGCTCGGGCAAGACGGAAGCGACGGACTAATCCGTTCATGCTGGTGCCGTAAGATTAGCTGTCTAAAAGGGATATGAACAACGCTCCCGGTGGTTCAAGATCGGGTAGGCAACCATATGGACAGAACGTGCAAGAATTGTCGGCATTTTCGCAAGGGCAGCACAATGGCTGCCAGGCACATCTGGGGCGATTGTATGAAGTCGGGCAGGTACTCATACGACGCGGCCGGCGCGAAACGACGTGGCGCTTTCACATGGGACGATAATAGCTGTGACGATTTCGAGATGAGAGAAACGCTTTTGACAGACCTGAAAGACGATCGAATCGAGGGAACCCAATGAGAAGCCGTTCTTGAGGTTCCATGACATTCCAGCGAAATAGGGGGCCTACAAGTCTGTCACTCCAAGGCCCCAACTCACTTCATAACCGCACTGCGGCCACGGGTTTGTCTCTACCGGCGCAGGAGCGCAGCGCGTCCCTCTCTGGTACGATGTTTTTTCATTGATTTGCTGCCCGAAAGGTGCGATAATGTAAAAGTGGGTGAGTTTGGTGTCAATCTCTTCAAGGGAAGGTGCTCTATGGTCACGCATAGGCGACGAGGATTTACGCTAATCGAGTTGCTGGTGGTTATTGCGATCATTGCGTTGCTTCTGGGAATTTTGATGCCCGCGTTGCAGCGGGTGAGAAAACAGGCGAGAACCGTTTACTGCCTGAGTAGCCTCAAGCAGATCGGTGTGGCCATGCACGCCTACGTGCTCGACTACGACGACATGGTCCCCCGCGCGCTGGACAATCAGGTCAAATGGCTCCTCGTCTTCATGCCCTATCTGGGTACGGACTACAAAAATCCAAGGGATTACCGAGAGGTACCCATCTACCAGTGTCCATCCTTTCCCCGGACCGGAGTGGGGCTCAACGGCCACAGCAATGCCGAGCAGACGGTGGATTACGTGGTGAACGCCTGGGACATGGACGATCCCGGCCTGACGAACGGCGAAAAGGGCAACCAGAAGGACGAACCCACCAAGCTCAGCAGCGTCAAGTCTCCGGCTCAGCGGATTTACCTGGCCGACAACGAGGCGGGTCCGTGGCGCCCGGTAGTCCGCGACCGATACGAGCTCGAAGACATGTCGCGGTTCAATTTGCTGGACGTCTGGTCGAGTACGCACATGCCCGCCTCCGACCAGGAGAGTCCGGGTAGCAACCTGACGAGGCGCGTCGCTTGTGACCGACACCGGGGTAAGGGGTGCAACAACCTATTCTTCGACGGCCGCGCCAACTGGCTCGACAAGGACGAAAACACCACCCGCTACTGGTGCGGCGCCGAGCTGCGTTGACACAGGTTCCCGTTGACTTTCTTGAACGCTGACTCACGCTGACCTCCTTGTTTGAATCTTGTTTTGCGCTGGCTGTGCTGGCTTCTTACGGATACATTGATCGCACGTTTTTATGGGCTGAGAATTCGTGGGAACGTGTGATGCTTAGCAATATCTTGCTGTCGTTCATACCACTGTTTGTGGCGGTCGACGCCATTGGGATCTTGCCGATCTTCGTTTCTCTTACCGCCAGCCTAGAGCAGAAGGCCCGGACGAAGGTGATCGTTCAATCCATGCTCACTGCTGCCGGGCTGGCCATAGGCTTTGTTCTCATTGGCAAGCTGGTCTTCAAGTTCCTGGGCATCACCATGGGGGATTTCATGATCGCGGGCGGCGCCATTCTCTTCTCACTGGCTATGATCGACATGGTGGGCACGACTAAGACGAGGCGTATCCCGGGGCCGGAGCTTGGCGTGGTCCCTCTGGGAACGCCGCTCATCGCGGGTCCGGCGGTCCTGACGACCTCGATGGTCCTCGCGGCCCAGCACGGCTTGGGTTCCGCCGTCATTTCCGTTCTGGCGAACATCCTCCTCGCGGGTTTGCTTTTCAGAAGCTCGTTCTGGCTGATGAAATTTCTTGGCGAGGTAGGCACGAAGGCCTTGTCGAAGATCACCAGCCTGCTCCTGGCTGCGATAGCTGTGATGCTAATCAGAAAAGGCTTGGAACAGTTCCTCTAGGAGGCGAACAACCCCCGCTTACAGCTTCCGGGCCGCCCGGATGGGCGGACAAGATGAATGAGACGGTTTCGCTCAGAATCCACGGTATTTTCTGTGTGTTTCGGAATAAATATTGAAAAAGATGTTACGTTTGGAATCACGTTGGCACTTTACTATGGTTTTGGGTTATCGGTCCTAAAGCAAATGACAAAAGCACGAACAAGTGGATGTGGAATGAGACACCAACTCCTGAGAATCAGAACAGCTATTCATACCCTCCTCCGCGAAGCTAGGTTTGCCGGCTGCAGAGACTCGTGGCCGGCAGACTTGGCACTACCTGAATTGATTCCTACGCGAATAGCAGGTAGAGTACGTAACCGACGTATGTACAGACCAACAACACGCCGGACGTTCGTCCCACCACACATCTGCCAATAAGGACCGTGGCGGCAAAGACGCCGCTGACGGCTACCATTATCCAATAGTCGGTTCCTCCCGCAAGCCGTGGAGATTCGATGTCGAAGGGCCGGACAACAGCCGCCGCACCGGTGACGAGCAGGGTATTGAAGATATTCGAACCGACTAGATTGCCCACGGAAATATCGTGATGGCCTTTGACAGCAGCGACGACACAGGTTACAAGCTCCGGAAGCGAAGTTCCAAAGGCAATAATTGTTATGGCGATGACGGCGTTGCTCAGACCGATCCGCTTGCCGATAAAGACAGCTCCATCGACGGCCATTTCCGCCCCCAAAGCCAATCCTACCAGACCAACAATGACGAACAGTACGTTCTTAATCGTATGGGGAGGTTGTTGATTCATATCGCGATGAATATGCTTGGCTTCAATCGAGGTTTGTCGAGCTTCTTGCTTTGCGGTATGAACCATGAAAAGAATCAAGACCGTAAAAACGGCCAGTAGTGTCAGTCCCTCCGGCCGGGACAAGTAGGCATCATGCAGGAAGGGCCATAGCAGCAAAGCAACAGCCAGCATGACCGGGATCTCACGGTACAGCGTTTTCCTTTTCACTTCAAGCGGACGAATAAGGGCCACCAGGCCGCCGACAAGTGCCAGGTTTGCGATGTTGGAGCCGAAGACATTACCCACCGCGAAATCTCCGCCGCCAGCCTTTCGCATTACACCGGCGATACTCGCGGCTAGCTCAGGTGCCGAGGTCCCCATCGCTACGACCGTCAAGCCGATGACAAGTGAGCTGACACCGAGCCTCTCGGCCAAAGTCACCGCCCCGGCTACCAACAGGTCGGCAGACTTCCAAAGGATGAGCAGTCCGGCAACCAACAAGATAGTAGCCACAGCGGTGTTCATCTTGGCGCCATATCCGTGCACCCGAATTATGGGTAGTACGAAGCTTCGTTCCTACGAAACAATAATTGAATTTGGAGGTGATTTCAAGCTATACCTTGCCGACGACAAGGCAGGCATTATGGCCACCAAAGCCGAACGAGTTGCTCAGAGCGACGTTGATGTCCGCCTCGCGGGCGTGCAAGGGCACATAGTCCATCTTGAGGTCGCACCGCTCGTCCTGGTTCTCCAGGTTGATGGTGGGCGGAATAGTCGATGCGTTGATCGCTTCGACACAGATGATCAGTTCGACCGCACCCGTGGCACCTAGCAAATGTCCGAGAGAGCTCTTGGTCGAACTGACTGGTATCTTATAGGCGTGCTGGCCGAAAACATGCTTGATGGCCGAGCTTTCGGCGACGTCATTGAGCTCCGTTCCCGTTCCGTGCGCGTTGATGTAGTCGATCTTCTCGGGCTCAAGGCCGGCATCGGCCAGCGCCAGTCTCATGGCCATAGCGGCGCCGTTCCCATCCGGCAGGGGGGCGGTGATATGGTACCCATCGTCGGTCGCACTGTATCCGAGAAGCTCGGCATATATCCTCGCACCACGTTTTTTGGCGTGGCTTTCTTCTTCGATCACCAGGATGCCGGCTCCCTCCGAGAGGACGAATCCGTCCCGGTCTCTATCGAATGGTCTCGATGCCGCTGGCGGATCGTCGTTCCGCAAGCTCAGCGAGCGAGCGGCGCAGAAGGAAGCCAGGCCGACGGGCGTCAAAGCCGCCTCGGCGCCTCCCGTTATCATGACGTCGCTTCGTCCGGCCAGGATATTGGAAAAAGCTTCGCCAATGGCGTGATTGCCCGAGGCGCACGCGCTTGAGACGCAGAAATTGGGGCCGCGAAGACCGTAGCGGATCGCGATGGTACCGCTTGCGGCATTGGCCATCAGTCTTGGCACGCAGAACGGAGAGACTTTGCTCGGTCCCCTCTTCAAGAGCCTAATGTGCTGCTCCTCAATCTCCTTGATACCCCCGATTCCAGTTCCGACGACAACACCCACGCGCCAAACGTCTTCGGCGTCGAAATCAAGCCCACTGTCTCTGACGGCCTGATTGGCGGCGGCCAGCGCGAATTGGGTGAAGCGGTCCATGCGCTTGCTTTCGCGCTGGTCCACGTACTTGGTCACGTCAAAATTCTTGATCTCTCCCCCGAACCGAACGGGATAGGCGCCGGCGTCGAATGATTCGATTGCGGAAACGCCGCTCTTACCCTCGCACAACGCCTTGAAAAGGTCGCCCGGAGATTCAGCCAGAGCGGTCACACAACCCAGGCCCGTAATAACTACTCGCCGCTTGCTCATACCCAAACGTGTCCGCTATTGCTGGCTTTTGGATTGTGCGATATTGACGATGTAATCGATTGCGGCGCCGACGGTCTGAATCTTCTCCGCCTCTTCGTCAGGAATGCTCATATCGAACTCGTCCTCGAATTCCATGACAAGCTCCACCGTATCCAGGGAGTCGGCATTCAGGTCGTTGATGAAGGAGGTTTCGCGGGTGATTTCAGATTTTTCTGCGCCCATCTGCTCGCTAATAATCTCGATGACTCTTTTCTCAATTGCCTGAACGTCTACGCCATCAGCACTCACTTGTTAATCCTCCCTAATTTCAGTTAGGAAACTGTTTCTGGCTAATTCAACAAAGGATATCCAGCGGTCCAACCGACCCTAAGAGTCAGTCTCTCATTTAGTTCGGCGGGTTATATTACCCACAAAAAAAGGCCCGGAC
>JARRQQ010000333.1:0-5401 GCA_037381725.1 Sedimentisphaerales bacterium | reverse complement strand
GTCGTCTCGAGGATAAAACGATCCTCCGGATGCAACGGCGTCAGGTCGGCGAACACAACCTTTTCAGCGAGATTATCCGGGTCCTCGAAGTTGATGGCCTCGACGCGCAGCAGCGCGAAGTACTTCTCCGAATCCTTCGGCGGCCTGATTTGTCCGGAGACTATATTTCCGGTTCGCAGGCCGAAGCGACGGATCTGAGAAGGCGAGACGTAAATGTCGTCGGACGAAGACAGGTAATTGTAATCCGGGTTGCGCAGGAAACCATACCCATCCGGTAGCACTTCCAGTACGCCTTCGCCGTACATCAGTCCGTTCTGTCGGATGCGCTCCTTGAGGATTCTGAAGATCAAATCCTGCTTTTTGAGCGCGCTGTACTCCGTGATATTTTCGTTTTTCGCAATATCGTGTAACTCGGCAACGGTCAACCTCTGCAAATCGGTCAGATACAGGTTGCCTTTCTTGATCCGCTCATACTTAGCGTGCGTGGATTCTTCATCCTCCTGCTCGATTTTGAGAGCCTCATCTTCGGCCTCGACCCCGGCGGCTTGCTCGGCGGTCGCGGTGGCGGTGGCGTCCTCTGATTGCGGTTGCTCTTCTTGTTCGGCAGCGGCTGGTTCTTCTACAACCGCTTTCTTTCTGGTGCTCTTGCGTTTCTTAGTGCTTTTTACAGCCTTGGCCATCATTACTCCTTTTCCAATTTGGAAGATACCCTTGCCATTCTTGTGAAACTCACGTCCGTCGAGAGTAGGCTTCAGAGGCTTAGTTCCACAGAATAACCTTCCCGTAGGAACCCAGTTAGGATTTGACTATTGAAAAGTAGAAACAGAACCTAAACTGTCAAAACGGGCTGCTTTCAAAGAAAGCCGTTTACCCACTATCCACAATATCAGAGAAAATATCAGCGACCTGTCTGACCAATGCCGAGAAGTCAGAATTGTTTTCGATTGTATTATCGGCCAGCCTGACCTTCTTGTCCAGGGAAATCTGAAAATTTTCTCTCATTTTAAGCTGATTTTCGTCCAAACCCGCTTCTTTTGCTCTGTCCACCCTTATTTTTTCGTCGCAATTGACATAAATGAGCCTGGCGCATCGCTCGGCCCAGCCGACCTCGACAAGCAGGGGCACGTCGAGCACGATGGCCCTAATCTCGTTTTGCCGGCCGGCCTGCTCGATCATTTTCTCGGCCCGCTCGAGAACCAGGGGATGCAATATCGCGTTCAAAAACGCGAGCTTGTCGGCATCCACAAAGACTACCCCGGCCAGCTTCTTGGGATCGATCTTCCGTCCAGAGTCCAGGATTTCTGGACCAAAAGCAGCCACAATGCGTTCCCGAACCGGCTGGCTGTCGAGCAATTCATGGGCGATGGCGTCGGCGTCGATCAGCCTGCAGCCTAATTTGGCAAACTGCCTCGCCACGGTGCTCTTACCTGACGCGATGCCGCCGAGGATACCTATTATCGGCTTTCTTTCGGTGTCACACACAGGCGGGCAGTCTAACGGCTTTGTGAATAACCGTCAAGCCGCTCTGCCCGTTGTGCCGGATTCCCCAGAGAATGGCAGGGCGTGAATCGCCTCTCAGTAGAAGCGCACCCGCTTTTTTTCTGAAAGTGGAACAGGCCGCCCGATTTACGAAAGACTCATTCTAACCTGGATGGATTCTACGCAGTTGAGTAGATAGTTGTTCACGACGATGTCCCAGCTCATATTTCGGGCGAGCTCGCAACCGGTCTGAACCATGCTCTCGATTTCCAGGTCGTTCTTTGGAAGACGCGAGCATATTTGCATGGCAACCTTCTCACTCTGAATCGCCTCGATCTCATCCCGCGTGGCCCGGTCGATTTGCACCAGGTCTTCGATGTCCGTGCCATCGTGGTTTTCCAGGTAGGTATAGTCGGCGACAATCACGTTTCTGACGTCCTGGGCGCCCGTCACGTCACGCAAGAACCCCAGACATCCACAGACGCTGCTCAGAACGCAGATTCCGCCGAACGTTAGCGGCTCGAGCTGGGCGATTCCGAAAGGCTCGTAGATGCTCTGGCCGAACTCGACGTCGCTACCTTTGCGGATGTCCATGAAAGTCATGTCCTGGGGCATCCGGCGGCCGCACCTTCTCGGCTCGAATCCAAATTGATTGGTGAAAAGGATCTTGACGTTCCTGCTCCGGGCGTTGAATTCCTGCACCGCGGTATAGTACGCCGCCTCACCGCCCGACAGATCGGGCCAGCCTTCGCGGTGCGCGACGGGCCAGTGGTAGGCCGCTTCCATTTCGTAGATGTCCCCGCTGCGCCGCTGGGCCACTTCCGTTGACAACACGAGCAGGACGCCGGTCTTGCCTTGTGTTCTGAACTCTCGTTCGATGTGTTCCAGCACGCGCAGATCGCGCCACATGCCCTTGCTCCGCACGAGCCTCGTAACGTGCGTGAACACGAAGTCGGGACGGTAGCCCAACAGGTTTTCGCAATAGCGCTGGAGCTTCTCTTTGGACGCGCGCTTCTCAGCGACCGTCACCTGGTAAGCCGGGATGCCATTATAGACGATGTCGATGCCCGCCGTCTCGAATTCCGGGGCGAGGAATCGCAATTCGTCCACGACGTAGTCACCCACCGCGGCGATGCGGTCACAATATTTCGAGGCCTCGACCAGGGTGTGCTTGAAGTACGAACTCTGATCGCCGAATACGTCGTTGACGTAGAGTCCGTCGTCATGGGCGCGTCGAATGACGTTATAGAACATCGTGTCGTGGCCGGGATGGCCCTCGACAATGTAACGCATGGTCGCGACTTCGTGGGCGTAGAAGATGGTTCTGAACCGGCACTCCGGCTCAAGGACGGCCGCCAATGCCGTCGGCATGCCCATGAACTCATGAGACATAACGATGGTCGAGTCGCTTGCCACACCGATCGCCTTGAGCACGTCAATGGCCACCGGGGCCAGTCTGACGTATTGTTCGAACTCCCACAGGTTTTCGTGCAAGTGGCTGCGAATGCCGAACTCCTCGAACATGCGTCTTTTGAATTCATTGATGGGGCGTTTGTCCGAGTATCTAACGTCGACGAGGATCACCTCAGGCGAGCTTGTGATGCCCGTCCGTTCGTCAACGAACGTCCGTCTGCCGTAGACAATGCCCGCATTATAGTATTCTTCTATCTTCCGGAAGGCGGACGCGTAGCCCGTGTTTGTGAATCCGTCAATCGAGGAATAGAGCACCTCTCCGTCTTCGCCGAGGCGCTCCGACACGGGGCCTTCCGTCGTGAACAGCGGGCCGACGAGGATGGAGCGTTCGATGGCGTCGAGGTAGCCCCGACTTGTGAAGAAACCGTGCAGGACGGCTCCTATGCCGCCGATTTTATTGGTCGTCTCATGGGTAACATGCACCGCGGTCGTATCATTAGCCATGATCAGTTTCCCTCCAAGTTCTCACCTAGGTCTTTCGTTGGGGCTGCTTTTCCTTCGTTCCACGTAAAATATATGTAATGGTTCAATCGCGACCAAATAGTGAGCGGAGGGGACATGTCTGGTGGCCGTGGGCCGAAAAAAAGGGGCGTTATTTGGGCGCCGGGGTCATATTTTGGGACGATCCACGGGACTTCTGAACTTTGGGATGACTCAGCTCAAGCTGTTCCGCAACGCCCTGATGGCGCCCGAGAGGATTTGTGGGGGAATATCAGCCAATTCCGGTTCCGGTATTTCGCTGAGCGCAATTTGATCTATGATCTTCATCGCCTGGCTGGCAAAAGGAGAAATCAACGTTGCCGTTTCCTCGGCTTCGTCGAACTCGTCGGACGCCATCTGCCGAAGGTACAGAATGACGTGCTCCTTCAATTCCTTTCCGCTCATCTCGTACATCGCCCGCGCGGGTCCGACCGGGCCTTCCGGAGCCTCTCGCTCCTGAAGAATGTCCTGAGTGAGCCTGTATGTTTCGGCCATGAGCTGCTTCTCTTTCTCGATAAGGTCCGTGTCCAGCGGGGTGAGTTTGAGCTCTTCGCCCTGGTCCTGGCTGGGCACGTAGAGCTTGTTGTGACAAGACGGACATTTGCCCCATTTGCCGCCAGCATCGGCGGCGGCCCGGATCTCTTTGCCGCAATACTCGCAATGGAATATGATCGCCATTTTCTTGCCTCTGATGAAACCTTGACTTATTTCTCCGCTCTATGCTCCGAGACCACCTGGGTGGTGATTCCGCCGCGCGGCGTAAATCGAGAAGTCACCTTCATCCACCGCGGCTTACATACGTGGGTCAGGTCGTCCAAAATGTCGTTGGTCAGGGCCTCGTAGAAAATCCCCTTATTGCGGTAGCCTTGCATGTAGAGCTTCAAGCTTTTCAATTCTATGCACGACCCGTCGGGACAGTACTCGATGAGGATTTCGCCGAAGTCGGGCTGGCCGGTGCGCGGGCAGACGCTTGTAAACTCGGGGCACCGGATCGTGATGCAATAGTCGCGTTCCGGCCGGGGATTGTCAAACAGCTCTATCTTTGCCGGCTCACTCATCGTTAGGTCCACATCGCGTATCGTACTCTTCTAGTATATCCAGCCCCCGCGTTTCTGACAAGCGGGAATAGGGTCCATCTTCAAAAAACAGCCGGACGCGGCCTCCAGCAAGCCCCATTTTTCGGCTTTTGACAAATTCCGGCTTCTCCGGTAGAATGTGGCCGTGGATTTTGCAAAGCAAACCAGCACCGAGTCCAGAAATTTCCGTGATTCGGAGGCGTTCAGGTGAACCCCAAGGGATGGATGCTAAGCAGACGACGGTTCATGGCGGCTTGCGGCGCGACGGTTGCGTCTGCGTCTTGGCCATGTTCTCGCGCAGCGGCGAGCGCCGTATCCAAACCTGACAAACCCAATTTTGTCTTCATTTTCGCCGACGATTTGGGCTGGGGAGACCTGGGTTGTTACGGCAATCGCCAGATCAAAACGCCCAACCTCGACAGGCTCGCCCGGCAGGGCTTGCTTTTCACACAATTCTACGTCAACGGCTCGGTCTGCTCGCCCTCGCGAACCGCGATTATGACGGACCACTTTCCCGCTCGCCACGGCGTTCACGGACACTTCGCCGCCGCCAAGACGAACGAGGCCCGCGGGATGCCCAACTGGCTTGATCCCAAGGTCCACACGGTCACCGGATTGCTCAAAGAGGCCGGCTACGTGACGGGGCATTTTGGCAAATGGCATTTAGGCTCGGGCGAAGGTGCTCCCGAACCCGGCCGGTACGGTATTGATGAGTATTGCACGATTGTCTCCAACGGCCCGCAGCTCGAAGGTCGGGACGATCCGTATTTCTGGGCCAAGTCTACGACGCAGATCGTTGATAAGACCATCCAGTTCGTCGAAAAGAATAAAGACGAGCCATTTTACGTGAACGTCTGGACGCTGCTGCCCCACGCCACACTTCATCCGACCGA
>JARRQQ010000332.1:0-5401 GCA_037381725.1 Sedimentisphaerales bacterium | reverse complement strand
CCCCCACAAGGCCGCCGACATACCAATCTCCAGTGACCGTACCGGTGCTGTAGCTCGTAATAACATTTCCTTCGTTGGTGCCCACGAGGCTGCCAATAGCCCCACCCGAGCCGGTTATTCTGACATTGACTAATCCTAAGTCTTTGATCTCGGCCTCCACTCCCAGGAATCCAAACCAGGCCAGGTAGCTCTCTCCCTGGATTGTCAGATGAGAGACCGTGTAACCATTTCCATCAAAGACGCCAGTGAAAGGTGTCCCCCCGAAACCACTTGGAATGGTGGCCGACGCAATCACAGCTTTGTCGAAGACCTTCCGACCGGGCAGGTTCGGATCCAGGCCTATATCAGCAGTCATGATGAAGTGCTTGTCGTAATCTTCGGGACTCTCGCCTAAGAGCATCAGGTCTTCGGCCGTAGCGATTTGATATGGATCATTAGGCTCTCCTGTGCCGCCGCTGTATTTGGCCTCGGCCGGCTCAACGTTTGAATAGGTCCGGAAGAGCCAATCCGTGCCGGGACGCTCCTCTCCAAAGACGTATCTACTTCCTCGTTCGTAGGTGTTTGAGCCGTACTTCCAGCCGAATAACGTCTTGCCCGTGTCGTGCACCGTCAACTCATAGACCTGCTCGGGCACAAGCGGCACCGCCTCCGGGAATTCAAATCGCAATAGACCGTCAAAACCCTCTTCGACGGAGCGTTCGGCTGATGCCAGAATATCTCCATCTTTGGCCATCTCGACGGTCAACACGTCATCACCCCGGCCCGGATTTGCGGTGAGAACATCAATCTCCACCGCGATCACGTTCGTGCAAGCCGGGGTGAACGTCTGCCACATAACTGCCTGGCCTTCGGCGGTCGGATTAACGTGTGTCCAGCCGCCGCCCCATTCCGGAAGGTTGCTCTGGTCGATCTGCTCGGCGGCGACCGCCTTTGCCGTCAGGACAAGGCACAGTGTTAACATAATGTCAAGGAAAAAGATGGTCCGCTGGGTTTGTTGGTTCTTCGCCGAAGTCATGTGATGACCTCCTCTGGCCCATCCTGGGCCGACAAAAAGAACGCTTGGTATTGGTTCTTCCTTCACGAACAAAACGGATTGACGTGGCAGGGATGAATCCGCAATCTCTGTCGGCAAATATCATACCAGAACGAGCTTACGAATGTCAATCGAAATGTTGTATTGATCTTAGCAAGTCAAATGCAGGGCGGCGGCGACGTTTTCGCCTTTCTCCGCTAATTCGTTAAACTCTGCGACAGCCTTGTGGGTATCGAGGGCGATCAATTCGATGCCTTCCCGCTGCAAAGTCTGCCGGGTATCCTCAGAGATTCTCATCAATCCCGGCGAACCACAAGCGACCACGAGAATCGCCGGCATAGCTTCAATCACGAGCGGTAAATCCTCTGGATCCAGCACGTGTCCCTGTTTTCTCCACCAATTCGCATGGACGAAACCACCCAAAATCAAGCAATCACTGTTGTACGCCCTTCCGTCAATAACGATTTTCCCGAATTGATATGAATCAATGTGCATCTCCGCTTCCCCTGATTCGGACGAACACGAAGCACCTGGGCACACCCCTGAACCAGCCTACAGAGAATAGATGAAAAAGCAAGAGAATCTGCTGCTACACCGGGACAGTGATTCTGTTCAATATGGAGAATCAGAAAAGCTGATGCGGAATTGCGATGAATCGGGTAACATGGTGAGGTTCGGACGGTCAGCCGCTGAGTCCAAAGAAACTGAGAATAATGAACGGAAGGAAATCGACTATGTCTAGGGAAAAGCTGCCTACCGGACCCTGTGGCGGCCCGAACCACAACAAGCACATGTGTGCTCTGGCCGATGAATACTTTCACGTCAACTGCCCCGATCAATACAGGGGGATGGTTAAAGACGCGGAGTTCAAATGTCTGTTCTGCGCTCGCGTAGCAAAGAGCAAAAGCAACCTGTGTTATCCCGCCGAACTGTAGAAGCCGCGTCGCCAAATCTGATGATCAGAGTTAACACATGTTCCGATATGAAGACGCTTCTGGCTCCCGGGGGGCCGGTGTCGAGATCCCTGCCCGGCTTCGAGGTTCGTCCCGAGCAGGTCCGGATGGCCTGTGCGGTTCAGAAAGCCCTCATGGACGGTCGGCGCCTGGCCGTCGAGGCCGGGACCGGCGTCGGCAAGAGCTTCGCCTACCTGATCCCAGCCGCTGATCTGGTTTGCCGCGGGGGCGGCAAGGTCGTCATCAGCACCTTCACCATCACGCTCCAGGAGCAGCTCGTTCACAAGGACATCCCACTCTTGTTGAATTGTCTGCCGCAAAGCGTTACCGCCGTACTGGCCAAGGGCCGGGGAAATTACCTATGCCAGCGCCGCCTCAAATTCGTTCTGCAAAGGCAACAGGCCCTTTTCGATCAGTTTGCTTCCGACATCGAACGGATCGCTCACTGGGCCGACGAAACGGAGGACGGCTCGCTGAGCGATCTGCCGTTCGTGCCCCACCATCGGCTTTGGGACCAGGTCAACAGCGAGCACGGGAACTGCCGGGGCCGCAAGTGTCCGTTCTTTCAGAATTGCTTCTATTGGCGCGCGAGGCGGCGGCTGGAGACCGCCCAGATCATCGTCGCCAACCACGCTCTGCTGTTCAGCGATCTGGTGCTCAAAGATCAGGGCGTGCAATTGCTGCCGGACTACCATTACGTGATTATCGACGAGGCCCACAATATCGAGCACGTGGCCGAGGACCACTTCGGGATCAACATCAGCAACCACCGAATCCGGTTCCTTCTTGACGGCCTTTACAACGCAAGAACGCACAAGGGTCTTCTGCCTTTCATGGGGGCCGACAAGGCGATTGACGCCGTCGCCCGCGTGGGCAGAGAGGCCACGAGCTTCTTTCGCCGCGTTCGCGATTGGCACGACGGCGCCAAACAAGAGACGAACGGCCGATGCCATCGCAACTTCATCGACGATACCATCACCGGCTACGTGAAGGACCTCAAATCGGAGCTGGCCCGCTTAGCGAAAAAGACCGAGGACGCAGACGAAAAGTACGAGATTCAGCGGTTTACCAATCGCTGCGAGGCCCTCGTTCAGGATTTGGAGAATTTCCTGCTCCAAAAGCAGTCGGACTACGTCTACTGGGTCGAGGCGGACGAGAGCCGGGCCAAAACTGTCCGCCTGAGAAGTGCGGCGGTCGACGTCGGCCCGGACGTCAAACGCTGCCTGTTCGACAAATACGAATCCGTGATCCTCACGAGCGCGACCCTGAGCACGGGCCAGGCGTCCTACCATTCTGGCTTCGATTTCTTTGCCGGACGAATCGGCCTGGACGATTTCGACGCCCTCAAGCTCGGCTCCCCATTCGAGTACGATAAGCACGTGACGATCTACATCGAGAAGGACCTCCCAAATCCCAACAATCCGGCTTTCATCGAGGCCGCCACTGAGGTGCTGAAGAAATACGTGCTCAAGACCCAGGGCCGCGCCTTCGTCCTTTTTACCAGCTATTCAATGCTCGATCAAATGGGCGAGAAGCTCTCCGAATGGTTCGTTGAAAATCGTATTGAACTGCTCCGGCAGGGATCGGACGTCGACCGGACTACTCTTTTGAAACTGTTCAAGGAAGACGGCAAAAGCGTGCTCTTCGGAACGGATAGCTTTTGGCAAGGCGTTGACGTGCCGGGCGAGGCGCTGTCCAACGTGATTATCGTTCGCTTGCCGTTTGCGGTTCCCGATCAACCCTTGCTTGCCGGCCGGCTCGAACAAATCCAGCAACGCGGCGGCAATCCCTTTCGCGACTATCAGCTTCCTTCGGCGATCATCAAATTCAAGCAAGGCTTCGGCCGCCTGATCCGCAGCAAAACCGACACCGGCATCGTCGTGATCTTAGACGCCCGCATCGTCAACAAATCCTACGGCCCCCAATTCTTAGCCGCCATCCCGAAGTGCCGGGTCGAAATCGTCACCGCAACGAATTGACGATTGACGTTTGAAGAAGACAGCCCGCGAACGTCTGAATTGGCTTTGTTTTTCAAACGACCCGCCGATCCCGTCGAGCCTACGGAGATAGAGATTGGGTTTATTTTTCAGAGCCGCAGAGCAAGTCAATTTCCCACAAGCCCTCCTATAACAAATATTTACGTTTGCATTACTATCCGGAAAATTGGCTTTATTTTTTCATTGCCCTCAATGCCAGGGTTTGCTGAGAAATCGAGAATTGGGTTTGTTTTCTGTGAACCGCAGGGTCCCTGGAGGCCACCGACAAGATCGAGCATCCGGATTCAAGTGTCCAGCATCCGGTATGACAACATACGACATTTCATATACGACAGACCAACATAATTGTTCTTTATCTATCATACAAATAAATGCTTTAGCCGTCAAGGAACTTTTTGAAACAATCGCGAAAAAGACGGATCCAATGACTTGTATAGATTCCTATTCGGCAGAATCAGCAGGTTGCGTGAATTCGTGGTCATTTATGTAAAAAAATGTGAGTTCTTGTGCGATTTATATAGTTTTTTGTGCATTTTTCGAAATTTATGACACGGATTTGCACAATCTGAGCGTCATTGGCGCGGTTCATCGCACCCTGCCAGCTATCTGGCATTTTCCTCTTAAGATGTCCGAATGGGATGGATGGTTACCTTGTTCTCATAGACTTGCACGGGGCGCATTTCAGGGGCTGGGTTACCAAGGATCTCCTCACACTTTTGTGCTTCCTGCTCGGCGCTTTTCAGATCTCTCTCCCACCCGACTTTACTCGAGGAGGCCGAGCGGAAAGCTAATACTGTGTTGCGGTACTCCTTCGCCAGCTTTAATGCCGCCTCGTAAGCATTTCTTCGCGCTAATACGCCGGCCCGCTCGATCTCATCAGTGATGAGCATCTGGTTTAATTTGATCATCGTAGCCTGGTCGCTGATTTTTCCGCCGGACTTGTACTTACCGATCAGGTCAATCCTGGCCTCAAGGCCGGCAAGCTCAAAGTCGGTACTTCTCAAATTGTGGGCGAGCTCTTCGATACTTTTCTCGGCATGATCGTACATCTCCCAACCTATATAATTAGCTTCCTTATATTGCTTTTCGTCTTCATCCACTCGCGTTTGCAGACGTTGGCATGCCACTTCCACTTTGGGTATTTCCTCCTGAGCTTTTGTTATGACGGCTTGATTTTTTTCCAGCCTCTTTTGAACGTCCTCTATCCTCTCAAGAGCCTGGTTATCGAGCCACTCGATAACGGCCTCGGCCATTTTCCGCGTATCTTCTTCGCTGACTCCGTAAACTCGATACGTGAGCGTTCCGTCGGGAGTCTGAGTGTAATCTGATTTGATAGAAAACGGGGAACCCATACGCCAGAGCCCTCTATCAGTTACTTTATACTCATTCTGTACCTTGATGATGGATTGCCGCTGTGC
>JARRQQ010000331.1:0-5416 GCA_037381725.1 Sedimentisphaerales bacterium | reverse complement strand
GGACGAACAGTTTATCCAACTGCGAAATCTAAATCGTTGTGCAGTCGATATTTCCGGCTGGACATTGACTCGGGGCCAAGACCCAGCAGAGGTTCTCTTCACCTTCCGCGGCGGCACCGTTATCCCCATCGACGGAACGATCTACGTCGCCGCCGATCGGGTCGCCTTTCGCTCCCGCAGCATTGCCCCCACAGGTGGTCAGGCTCTGTTCGTCGTCGGCGACTTAAGCGGTCGGCTTGCCCCCCGAGACGAAACCCTTAACCTGACGGACAGGCAGCAAGTAACGGTATCGTCCGTTGTTACAACCCAGACCGGCAGGCGGTGATAGCTGTCGAGAATCGACATTCAAAGAACCAAGCTGTTCAAGTATTCCTCCAAGTTCGTGTACCCGTCACCATCGAGATCGCCGCTCGCATCGGTCGGATCGTCGGCGCCCAACCCCTTCTGGGTCTCCCACTCGTCGGGCATTGCATCGTGGTCGCGATCCGCGGGTGGCGTCCCGGCGGACAATTCGGGATAACCACCCACATCGGCGGGTGAGTCAATAATAGCGCCGGTCTTGTTCTTCACGCCAGCGACAACGCGCCGGTCAACGCCGTCACGGACGGGCCGCGTTGCACCGCAGGCGGCGAGAACCTGCTCCAAGGCCTCGTTTGCATCGAACGTGGTGACCGGTGGTACGGCAAAAGCGTCAGACGAGTGATACGATTCCGGCGCGTGTTGTTCCGAATTCCAACCATACTTGACGACGTTCCAGTCAGGAACCGATGCATCGGGGCGGCGCGGGCCGATATTATCTTTCACATAGATTCGCGGGGTCCCCTGCTCCGGCTCAATCAGAATCTCATAGGGTCCGGTTTTCGTCGAAGGTCCAGGCAAAAAGGCGTTGCCGACGAAGTTCAGGAACGAGTTCGATTCGTAGTCGACAACTTCTGCGCACAGAACGCCCCAGTCATAGACGACGTTGTTGACGAAATCGTGCGTGCCGCCTTCCATGATCAGCGGATTACGAAAATCGTTGTGCGCCAGCAAACAATGATGCACGGAGACGTTGTAGGAACTGTCTCCAATCAGTAGACCGGCACTGTGTGTTTTCTTTCGATGACGGCTCCGATTGAGGGCCTCACTGACGATGGACCAGGAGATCGTCACGTCATGGGCGCCGTACCATGTGCTGATCGTCTCGTCTTCCGACCAGCTCGCCGAAACGTGATCCAGCACGACGTGATGCGCCCCATCCGAATTGCCCCGTTTTCCCAGAATCTCGACGGCATCGTTCGTATCCGGCTCCACGGAGCCTTCGTTGCCGGGCCGGATGCGAACGTGCCGGACCAGGACATCATGAGTAGAGATGACAAGCCCGGCGTTCTTAATACAGATGCCCCCGCCCGGAGCTGTCTGTCCGGCCACTGTGACAAACGGGTGAGCGATGAAAAGCTGAGTCTTCAGCTCAATCGTCCCACCGACGCGAAATACGACGATCCGAGGCTCGGGAACATTCAGTGCCGCGCGGAGCGAGCCCGGGCCATCGTCTGCGAGCGTTGTTACCTCAAGGACTCTGCCGCCCCGCCCCGCCGGTGTATCCGTGCCGAAACCTTCAGCGCCGGGAAACACCGGCAGCCCGGCCAACGGCGTGAACAACCTTGGCGTGCTGGGATTCTTGGGTGTCTTCGGCTCGATAGCACGCGATAACATAGGAATTCCGAAAACGACCCCGAACGCGACCAGAAGCAACCCACCAGCACTCGCCAACGTCGCACCCATGACACGTGCGCGAGTCCGGCAGAACGGCCTGACACCGAGGACCATCGCCACCACCGGACCGACGACCATCAGCCCAAGTGTTAACCACGGCCCCGGAAATTTCATAAGGTAGGCGTGGAAGACGTCGGCAACTCGAAATATGAACAGGGCCGCCAACAGCCAAAGCACTGACGTCACAGCCAACAAGGCCAGGGCCACCCCAGTCTCAAATCGCCCAACTGACTTCATATTCGATTGCCGTGAATGACCTGTGAAATAGAGGTTTTTCACGTGGTTGACACCATCCCAAGAACCGGATTCACAAATGCAGCGTATTTGTTTACAATACCGCGCCTGAGCTTGTGAGAAAACTGGATTCTAACTCGGGAGAAAAATATTGGAAACCACTCGCGTAGATAACTCGTTGTTGGAGCGGTTGAAGGACAATTTACAGGGCGTCATTTATGGCAAGAGCGAATGTATCGACGTTTTGATCGTTTCGCTGCTGGCCGGGGGGTCGGTTCTGATCGAAGACGTGCCGGGCGTGGGCAAGACGACCCTGGCCAAAGCCCTGGCCAAAAGCATCGACGCGAGGTTCCGCCGGGTGCAATTCACGCCCGACCTGCTGCCCGCCGATATTCTCGGTTCCTCTATTTATAATCCCGTCAGCGGCGACTTTCGCTTCGATGCGGGTCCGATCTTCTGCAACATCCTCCTTGCCGACGAGATCAACCGGGCTTCGCCCCGGACCCAGTCGGCCCTGCTCGAGGCCATGAACGAAAATCAGGCGACGATCGAGGGCAAGCGTTACCCGCTGCCGAAGCCGTTCATGGTGGTGGCCACGGAGAATCCCATCGAATTCCACGGTACCTACCCCCTGCCGGAAGCTCAGATGGACCGTTTTCTTGTACGTTTGGCACTGGGGTACCCTGCGGCGGAGGTCGAGGTGGATATTCTCAAATCCCATGCCCTGAGCGAGCCGCTGGATCGCATCGAGCCGGTCCTGAAACTTGAGCAGGTTCAGCAAATCCAGCGAGAGGTCGCCGGCGTGCACGTGGATGATGGCGTTCTCGAATATATGGTCGAGATCGTCCACGCGACCCGTCGCGACAATCGTCTCAGGCTGGGCTTGAGCACGCGAGGAACGCTGATGATGTCACGGGCGGCCCGGGCCCGAGCCTATTTCCAGAAACGCGAATTCGTGATTCCCGACGACGTGCTCTGGCTCATCCCGCACGTGCTGCCCCACCGGATTCTCCTGACCAACAAGGCACGTCACAGTGGCATAACCGCTAAACAGATCATCGCGGATATTGTGGGACATATCAGAGTCCCGGTTTGAAATGGTGAGAGCGAACGATGGGCAAATCCGAAGCCACATTCAATCTTGTCCTAACCGACGCGGGCAAGGTCGTACTCACCGGGATCGGCTTCGTCGCTGTGACGGCCTTGGTCTTTCCGGCCTTCGGCGTTCTCTCAATTCTCGTCTGGGTCGTACTGACCTCTTTGTTCGTCGGCTTTGTTCTTCGACCCAGGATTCAAGTCAGCGGCAGGCTACCCGATCGGATCGTGGCCGGCCAGAGCGCCCCAGTAACGTATACGCTCAGGAACATCGGGCGTTTTGCGGCCTACAATCTCTGCGTAGAGCTGGGTTCGTCAGACGAGGCCGGTTCGGAAACGATTGAGCTGATCGGCAATGAACAGGTCATCTCACGCCTGGCGCCCGGCGAGACCATCGAGGTGGCGATCACGATACGACCCAGGCGGCGAGGCTACTACCAAATCAATCAGCCGACGTGCCGATCCAGCTTTCCGTTCAATCTGTTCAGCTTCGGGACCTCTCACAACGAACGGGAGAATCTGATTGTCCTTCCGGCTTTTCACGCGCTGCAAATGACCCCACGAGGTTCGTGTCGCCAGGTACACGCCGGCAGCGCAAGACCCGCCGGACGGATGGGGTATTCGACCGAATACGCGGGCAACCGCCCTTTCCTTCCGGGGGATTCTCCGCGTCAGATCGACGCTCGAGCGTGGGCGCGTCTGGCCGCTCCGGCTACCAGGGAATACCATGATGATTTCGACTACTACGCTGCTCTGGTGCTGGATACCGAAGTACCCGTGACGGCCCGGCGAACACAGTCATCTCAGATCGACGAGCTCGAAGCCGCCGTTTCACTCTGCGCTTCCATCGCGTTCACCATTAACAAAGACAGAGTGATCGAGCTGCTGGTCGCTGGCCCCGGTCTGCACCGGTTCACGGACAGTCCGAGAACGGTGCGTCTCGACAGGATACATGAGATTCTGGCCGGCGTGGAACCGGCCAAAGGCGATCCGGCGGCGCAGGACGAGCCCCTAGAGGGCGAGCAGTCTTGGACGCATCAGTTCCGCAACGTATCCGAGATCATCTTTGTCTTGATGAACTGGAACCTGACGCACCGACGGATGCTTGAAGCAGCCCACGAGGCTGGCTGCCACACGACGGTCCTGCTGGTTGGCGATCTGGGCCGACTACACCTCAATCCGACGGATTTGAACTGGCTGGAAGACGTCCAGTTCCTTTCCGCCAAGGAGATCCTTTCCGGACGGGTAGAGCGCATATGAAGACCCAAAAGGCCATCGCCATCATGATGATAGTCACGAGTTCGGTGCTCACCGCCGTGGTCTCCAGGGACGTTGCCTATCCCGCTATCCTGTGTATGCTGGGCCTGTTAGGTCTGCGCCGACGGTTCACCTGGAATATCAGGCCGGACAGGCGCGTCATCAAATCGTTCCTCCTGCTTTTCCTGGCCGCCATGTTTGCTCTGCAATTCCGCTACGCCGGGCTTGGGGGTCGCATCGCGTACGATCAGGCGGCGGCCGTGGCATGGCAGACCATTGCCCGTTACTTCCTCGCGTCCATGATCCTGGTTATGTTCCTCGGCTCGCCTCAACAGCTCCCGTCTTCGCTGGGTCTGTTTCACATCGGCGTGACAATCTCCGCCGGCCAGGTCCTCCTGCTCGACGACCTGTATTTGGCGTTTCGGCTTTCGGAGTTGCTGTCCGTGGTTCTTTTGGTGCTCTATGCAGCGACGACGCGTCAGATCACACAGGCGTTGATTACAGTACGGCCCGGGCGTGCCTCACACGGTTTGGCCTTCAGCCTGATTCTTCTGGCCGCCGCAAACACGGGCTGGATCACCGGCACGATTCTCTACAGCCACGTGGAGGTTTTCAACTACCTGCCCGTCTGGTTTTGGGGCGCCAGGCCCGACACGGGCGGCTCGACGGAGGCCGCCTCGCTCGTGGGCTTCTCCAAAAGCGGCAAGCTCTCCAGCATCCTCATGATTAAGGGGGACCTCGATGCGTCGCCTGTGTTAGACATACGTTCCGACGAATGTCCGGGCTACCTGCGGGCCTGCGCCTTCGAGAGCTATCGCCAATCGGAATGGAGTGATCTGGCGACAAAACAGGAAGTCTTCCCCGAACAGAACAGACCGTTCGGCGTCTATTTTGCGGGCCGAAGGAATACCTTTCGGCTCGACAGCTCCGATCCCGACACATGCAAAAGCATGGTCGTCCAGCACGTGTCGCGCTTTGCCGACGCCTTGTTCACACCGCTGGGCACATCATTCATAGAAGCGCCGCTCCACCTCGTGCTTAAGGACGACAATAACATCGTAGACTCAC
Organism: Sedimentisphaerales bacterium; assembly: GCA_037381725.1. GTDB lineage: Bacteria > Planctomycetota > Phycisphaerae > Sedimentisphaerales > Anaerobacaceae > JAFGTG01. Next base: position 7 of record JARRQQ010000331.1, on the reverse strand, counting down.
CGAGAAT